>CAYTWJ010000010.1:0-22774 GCA_964442055.1 uncultured Rhodospirillaceae bacterium
CATCTCCTCCGCGCCGGTCGGTTCATCGGCCGTGCCCAGCAGGTGGCGCAGCAGCAAGCCGGTGAGGCGCAGCCCGGCCGCACGGTTGTCGCCGCGGGCGAGCGGCGGCACGACAATCGGCTCGTCGCGGGCGAACACCAGCCCGCCGTCCGGCAGCGGCGCAATCTTGCGCAGGCTGGCGACCACCAGCCGGCCGAGCCCGCCGACCGGCGGTCGGCCGCTCTCGATCAGCGAGCCCATCGCACAGTCCTCGATCAGCGGGACGCGCCGGCCGATCGCCGCCAGCGCGGCGCGGATGCCGGGCGCCGGAGGAAAGCCGAAATAGTTGATGAACAGCACGGCCTCAGGGGACAGGGCCGCGACCTTGCGCTCGAGATCCGCGACGTCGACCGCCAAATCCTCGCCGACCCGGTAATAGGCCACGGCGAGGCCGCGCTCGCGGCAGGGCTGCACCACGCTGGCGCAAAGATAGGACGGCAGCAGGACCGGCGCGCCGGGCCGCAGGCCGAGATGATCGAGCGCCACGCCAAGAGCGGTGCGGCCGCTGCACGTGGCGATCGCCGCCTTCGGCAGGACGCCGTCCTTGATCGCGGGGGCACGCAGCAGGACCGCCGGGTCCAGGGCCATCTCGCCGCCGAACGTGCGGGGTCGCGGCGCGGCTGCGGCCTCGCGGTGCGCCGGCAACACGCTCATGGGCTCTTTTCCCACCAGACGAAGCGCTTCTTGAGCAGCGGCAGGCCAAGCGGCGTTTCCTTCAGGACCGCGACGATCCGCTCCGCCGCCCGCCCGTCGCCGTAGGGATTGCGCAGATCGGCAAGCGCGCGCCGGAAAGCTGGATCGAGGGCGCGCGCAATCGCCGCCGCGATGTCGCCCGGCGCCGGCGCGTCGATGACGTTGCCGGCGCGATGGCGGCCCTCCTGGCGCTCGCCGATATTGACCACCGGCAAACGAAAGCTCGGCGCCTCCCAGATGCCGCTCGACGAATTGCCGACCATCAGGTCGGCCAGGGCGAGCAGGCTGTAGAAGCGGCGCTGCCCGAGATTCTTCACCAGCACGGTGCGGGGCCGGCCGGCGGCGAAGTGCTCGATCTGCCGGATCACGGTTTCATGGCCGGGATCGGCGTTCGGGTAGGTGATGACGATGGTCGCGTCGAGCGGCGCCAGCGCGCGCAGCATCGCGGCGCATTCCTCGGCGGTGGCCGTCGCGCCGAGGGTCGCCGGATGGTAGGTGACCACGATCAGCGGCGGCTTGAGGGCGATGCCGAGGCTGGCGGAGAGCTCGTCGCGGCCCATCGTCGCCAACTCGGGCACGGTGTCGAGCGCGGGATCGCCGCTGACCGTGACGCGCCACGGCTCCTCACCCATCTGCAGCACGTTGCGCCCGTGCTCAGGCAAGGCGACGAAGTGGAGATGCGCCAGCTTGGTCAGCGCATGGCGCACCTGGTTGTCAAACGCGCCGTCGGTGATGTCGCCCCCCGATACGTGGGCGACCGTAACGCCGAGAGCGAGCGCCGCCGTCGCCACCGCCAGCATCTCGATGCGGTCGCCCGAGAGGACCAGGATGTCCGGCCGCTGGCGGGCCAGCGCCTCGGCGAAGCCTATCGTGCCCAGGCCGAGCGACTTGCCCAGCCCGAGCGGACTGTCGCCGGCGAGCAGCATCTCGATGCGCTCGTCGACATGGAAGCCGTCGGCGACGATCTCGTCGATCGAGTTGCCGAGCGCTGGCACCAGATGCATGCCGGCGCAGAAGACAACCGGCTGCAGCGCCGGGTGGTGTCCGACCCTCCGGATCAGCGGCCGCATCGTGGCGTAATCCGAGCGCGCGGTGGTGACCAGGCCAATGCGCCGCCGACCGGCGCTCTTCGTCGCTGCCTCGCGAGCCATGGCGGTCCCCGCTATCGGCGGGCTTTCACCAGCCATTCGAAAACGGTCCAGCGCCCGCCATGATCGCTGCGACTGGTCCAGTCGATATCGACGGCGGTGAAATCCCGGCACAAGGCCTCGATCTCGTCGCGGCTGAAGAAATGACTGATGCCGAGCCCGGCGCAGGGCCCATCGGCGGGGCAGAGCGAGGTGTTGGGCTCGATCTGCTCGCCGCTGTTCCAGCCCGTCGTCTCGGTGCCGAACATCTTGGCGAAGAAGAGGCCGCCGGGCTTGAGGACGCGCCGCACCTCGGCGAGCGTGGCGCGGATGGCCGCCAGCGGATTGGCGTAGATCGCCTCGATGTCGACCACCGCGTCGAAGCGGCCGTCGGGCCAGGGCAGGCGCGCGAAATCGCCGCAGCGCAAGTCGGCCGACAAGCCGTTCAGGCCCTCATCGAACAGGCGCTGGCGCGCCTGCGCGATCGCCGACGGCGAGCCGTCGATGCCGGCGACGCGGAAGCCCTCGCGCGCCAGGTACCAGATGTTCGCGCCGGGGCCGCAGCCGACCTCCAGCACCGCGCTCTCCCGCCGGCTGGCGGGCGGGAAGGCCCGCGCCAGAGCCCGAATCAGGTCCTCGCCGGGATAGCGGCCCCAGTCCCGGGTGGCGAAGAGATTCTCCCATACTTCGCGGTTCGCTACCGTATCGGCCGAAGCGGTCATGCGCGCACCCGCTCGCGCGCCGCGGCAGCCATGGGTTCCGCGGGTGCAGCCAGCACGACGTCGTTCCAGCCCAGCATCTCGCCGGCCGCGAGCTTCCGCCGGGCGACGGCGCCGACCAGCCGATCGGTCTCGGCCGGATCGATGCCGCCGGAGGGGCGCAGAGCGATGAGGTCGTGCTCGTCCAATGCCGCGCCGGCGGCGACATCGCGCACCAGGAACAGGCTGCGCCGCGCGACCCGGCGGGTGTCGGCCTCGGCCTCGCGCGGCGCCTTGACGCCGTCGCCGAGCGCCGCCTCGACCGCGCGGATGCCGGAGACGAGGGCCGCCAGCTCGTCGGGCGTCAACGAGGCCTTGTGGTCGGGTCCCGGCAGGCTGCGGTCGAGGGTGAAGTGCTTCTCGACGATCGCCGCGCCCAGCGCCACCGCCGCCAGCGCCACCTCGAGCCCGAGGGTGTGGTCGGAATAACCGACCGGAACGGCGAAGGCCCGCGCCATGGTCGCCATCGCGCGCAAATTCGCGTCGGCCGGGGCGGCGGGGTAGTTGGAGACGCAGTGCAGCAGGGCGAGAGCGCCGCAGCCGGCCTCGCGCAGCGCGCGGACCGCCGCGTCCACCTCGCCGAGCCAGGACATGCCGGTCGAGAGGATGACCGGCCTGCCCGTCGTGGCGATGTGGCGCAAGAGCGGCAGGTTGGTCACCTCGCCCGAAGCGACCTTGAAGGCCGCGACGTCGAGCCGCGCCAGCAGGTCGACGCTGTCGTGATCGAACGGGGTCGAAAGGAAGAGGATACCGCTCTCCGCGCAGTGGCGCTGCAGGGCGCGGAACTCGCTCTCGCCGAATTCCCATCGCCGCGCCATCTCGAGCTGGCTCTCGTCGCCGCCGGTATTGCGCTTCTGGTAGGCGGCCTTGGGGGCCGCCGGCGAGATCACCTGGGCGGCGCGGAAGGTCTGGAATTTGACCGCATCGGCGCCGGCGCGCACCGCGACGTCGATCAGCCGGTGGGCCAGCGCGACATCGCCGTTGTGGTTGATGCCGGCTTCGGCGATCACGAAGCAGGGGGCGCCGTCACCGATCGGATGCTGCGCGATCCTGATGCGGGCACCCATGGTTCGATCTCCTGCACAGGCGCGGGCCGGGCTCGGCCGCACCAGCCCACTAGATACCGCGCGTGGTAAACGCGCGGTTAAGGCGCCCGTGAAGGCGCCGGCGCGAGCGCGCGCCCGGGAGCGGCCGCACCGTCGCCAGCGCTGCGGCCTGCCGGCAAATAATGCCGTCGAAGCGGCAAATATTGCCGGGCAAATTGCGCCGGTCCAGCCAAGACCTCAAGCGGCGGTAACCTTAACAAACCCCTGTATCTGCGTAACTTCTCACGTTTTTCATCGCCCCAGGCCCTCATGGTTACTAGGAAAAATCGGCACGGCGGTTGCTACGGAACTCGGTGGGGTCAGAACCGACTCCGGGGGTCAGAACCGACCCTGCAATTCAGCAACCGAAGGAACAGAACGATGGCTGAAATCTTCCTCAATGCGTCCGTTCGCCAGAACCTGCTTTCGCTGACCCAGACGGTCGACCTGTCCTCGCGGACCCAGAACCGCCTGGCCAGCGGCCTGAAGGTGGCGAGCGCCATCGACGATGCCGTCGCCTACTTCACCTCGAAGTCCTTGGCCGACCGCGCCGCGGACTTCAGCGAGAAGAAGAACGACATCGACCAGGCGGTCTCCTCGCTCACGGCGGCGACCAACGCCACCGAGGCGGTCGACCGGCTGCTCAAGCAGATGAAGGGTATCGTCATCAGCGCCAAGACGGCGTCGGCGACGGAAAAGAGCACCCTGCAGACGCAGTTCGGCGACCTGTCGAGCCAGCTCAACCTGCTGCTCGCCGACGCCAGCTACAACGGCGTCAACCTGGTCAATTCGTCGACCACGACGCTGACGGTTCAGTTCTCGACCACCTCGACGTCCAAGTTCGACATCACCGGTCAGAACCTGAACGTTTCGATCATCCTGACCAACAACGCCGCCAGCTTGCAGGCGACCAACATCGCCGGCAGCGCCTTCAGCTCGTCCGACGTGGTGACCAGCGACTTCGACGCCGCCATCACCACGCTCAACACCGCCATCGACACGGTGCGCGGCGCGGCGAAGAAGCTGGGCGGCAACGTTTCGTTCCTGCAGACCCGCCTGGACTTCTCGAAGTCCTACATCACCACGTTGACCGCGGGCGCCGACAAGCTCCGCCTCGCCGACCTCAACGAGGAAGGCGCCAACATGGTGTCCCTGCAGACCAAGCAGCAGCTCGCCCTGCAGTCCCTGTCCCTCGCGGGCCAGGCCGAGCAGGCCGTGCTTACGCTGTTCCGCTAAGCCTAACTCCCCCTTCGCGGATCGGCGGGAGGGCGGCCTTCGGGCCGCCCTCTTTTTTTGCCGCATCCGGCCGGCCGTCGGGCCGAGTTTGACAGGCAGGTATTGCCGCGCGGAATTTCCGCGCCGGCCGTCCGATGCCGACCGGGCCTATGCCCAGACCTCCGGGTTCGCGTCCAACCCTTTCAAGCTATTAGGGGATTCCGGCATTTCCTGCGCGCCCCGTCCGACTGGCATAGCCCTTGCTCCCTCGCTGGCAGCCAAGGAAGTCGCGCCCGGCGAAGCAGAGGCCGCGAGCGCGGGAGTCAGAAGGAGACGCGAAGATGGCGGATCAGATCCATTTGACGCCGGGGGTGCGGGCGAACCTGCTCTCGCTGCAGCATACCCAGACGCTTGTCGGCCGCACCGAAGGGCGGCTCTCGACCGGCTTGCGCGTGCAGACGGCGCTCGATGACGCGGTCGCGTATTTCACGGCCAAGGGCCTGTCGGACCGCGCCGCCGACAACAGCGAACGCAAGGACGGCATCGACCAGGCGATTTCCACCCTCAAGGTCGCCCTGAACGCGACCGAGGCGATCGACCAGATCCTCAAGCAGATGAAGGGCCTGGCGATCAACGCCAAGAACAGCTCCGGCGCCGAGAAGGCCAATCTGGCGGCGCAGTTCAACGAGCTGGCGACCCAGCTCAACAACCTGGTCCTCGATGCCAGCTACAACGGCGTCAACCTGGTCAATTCCACCGCCTCGCTGATGGTCGTCCAGTTCACCGAGATGACCACCTCGCAGTTCACGATCTACGGACGCGAGCTGAACAGCAGCATCCTGTTCAATCTCGGCGCGGCGGCGAGCGTCGCCGCGACCACGCTCGCCCAGAGCATGTGGTCGAACGCCGCGACCTCGGATTTCGACGCCGTCATCACGGCCGCCAATTTGGCCATCGACACCGTGCGCGGCGCCACCAAGGCGATCGGCTCGAATGTCAGCCTGCTGCAGACGCGGCTCGACTTCTCGAAGCAGCTGATCAACAGCCTGACCGAGGGCGCCGACAAGCTGCGGCTGGCCGATCTCAACGAGGAAGGGGCCAACCTGGTCGCCTTGCAGACCCGCCAGCAGCTCGGCCTGCAGGCGCTCTCCATGGCCGGCCAGGCCGAACAGGCCATTCTCACCCTCTTCCGCTAGGCCGATCGGCCGCAACGGGGTCGGAAACGGATCGTCCCATACCAACAGGGCTTTAATTCTCGGTTAAGGATAAAGGGTTAACGTACGCTCGTCCGCCGAAGGCGGGCACCAGAAGGGAAAGGGTAGCAGCATGCCGCTCAAGCTGAGCCTGCGACCGAACGAGAAGGTCATCATCAACGGCGTGGTCCTCGAGAACATCGACGACAACGCGACCATCCTGGTCCACAACCAGGGGCAATTGCTGCGCAGCAAGGACATCCTGACCTTCGAGCAGGCGACGACTCCGGCGCTGCGCGCCTATTACGCGGTACAGTGCCTCTATCTCTTCCCCGAGAAGCGCGAGCTCTACTGGGACAGCGCACGCCAGTTCCTCGAGGACTTCGCCGAGGCCGCGCCGAGCACGCGCGAGATCGTCGACGAGATCATGCGCAACCTCGGGGAAAACAAGGTCTACCAGGGCCTCAAGCTGGTGAAGCGGCTGATCGAGCACGAAAAGAGGCTGTTCACCGATGTCGCCTAGTCGCAAGCGCCATCCGTCCGGCGGCTATTCGGCGATTCCGTCGGCCGGCAACCCGCGCCAGACCGAGGCCTGGGCGCTGATCGAGGCGGCGCGCCGCATGAAGGACGCCCAGGCCGAGCCCTTCGACGAAAGGGCGTTTCTTTCCGCGGTGCGCCTGAACTGGCGGCTGTGGACGCTCATCCAGTCCAGCCTGTCGGTGCCGGAATCGACGGTGCCGTCCGAGGTGCGGGCGAACGTGCTGGCGCTGTCCAACTTCGTCGACCGCCACACCGTCAACATCCTGGCCGCGCCCAAGCCCGAGCTCGCCGACGTGCTGATCCGCATCAACCGCGAGATCGCCGGCGGCCTGATGGCCCCGCCCTCGGCCAACGCCGCCGCGAACGCCCCCGACGCCGCTCCCACTTCCGGTCCGCTCAGCCAGACTGCGTGACATGACCGTTCACGAGGCCCAGCTCGGCGCTGCCTCCGCGCGCGACGTCGCCGGCCGCGCCGTGGCTCGCCGCGAGATCGCCGACGCGCTTGCCGGCCTGCGCGCCGCCAAGCCCGAGGACACCCTCGCCGCCTGCCAGGCCTTGCTGGCGATGGATCCGCAATCCGCCCCGGCGCATTTCGCCGTCGCGGCGACGGCGCTGTTGCAGGGCGATCTGGCGATGGCCGCCAGCATGCTTCTGCCGGCCGCCGAGGCCGATCCGCGCGAGCCGCTCTATGCCGAGCTCCTGGCGGTCGTCTACGCCCTCGCTGGGCAAATCTCGGAAGCGACCTACTACGCCAAGCTGTCGACGGCGCTCGGCCTCGACGAGGCGACGCTGGCGCTGTTGCCCGAGGCCTGCCCGCGCTTCGCGCCGGCCTTCGCCGAGATGAGCGCGCGCCCGCTCTACCAGGTGGCGCGCCAACTGGCCGCGCGCGGCGAGTTCGAGCTCGCCGCCGACCGCCTGCGCCAGCACCTCTACTTCGAGCCCCAGGATGACGAGGCGCGGCGCGAACTCGTCTCGGTGTCGATGCGACGTGGCACCCCGTGGGTCGCCATCGCCGCCGCGGCGCCGCTGGACCGCCCCGCCGGGGCGGCCGCCGCCGATCTCGGCGCGCTGGCCCGCGCCCACGCCGCCATGGGAGACGATACGCTCGCCGCCGACTACCACCGCCGCGCGATGAAGGCAGCGCCCGACGACGCGGCGCTGGCCGCGGCTTATGTCGCCGACCTGACCCTGTTCGCGACGACGCAAGAGCCGGAACTGCTCGCCGCCGCGCGCGAATGGTGCGTCCGTTTCGCGGCCAGGACCGAGGCCTCGTCGCGGCCGCCGCGGGCGGAAGGCAACTTGCGCGTCGGCTTCCTGTGCACCGTGCTGCCGAGTGCGGACGACTGCGAGGCGCTTGCGACGCTGCGCCATCTCGACCGCACGCAGGGCATCGAGGTCTATGGCTACGGCACCGGCGAACTCGCCGATCCGGCGAACAGCCTGCTGCGTGGCCTGGTTCATCATTGGCGGAACTGCACCGAGACCGACCACCTGACGCTCGCCTATACGGTCCAATCCGACGGCATCGACGTGTTGATCGACATTGGAGGCTTCGAGGCGCCCGTCCATTTGCTAGCGATGGCCGAGCGGCCGGCGCGACGCCAGGTCGCCTGGCTCGGCTACCCCGCGGCCCGCGGATTGTCGATGGTCGACTGGGTGTTCGGCGATGCCGCCACCGACGGCGGAGCCGGGCGACCGGCCGGTGGGCTCTGGCCGCTACCGCATGGCATCCGCGCTTTCGCTGCTGATGAGGCGGCAATTGCTGCCCCGCCGAAAGGCGAGATCCTGCTCGGCGCCGAGGCCGGGCTCGCCCAGCTTCATCCGGACCTGTGCGCCGCCTGGGCCCGCATCCTGAAGGAGACGCCGACAGCCACCCTGCTGCTGCGCCGGTCGGGGCCCCTTGCCGAGGCCGTGGTGCGGCAACTGAGCCGCCGCTTCGGCGATCACGGGGTCGCCGACCGCATCGACGTCGTCGATCTGCCGCGCGACCGCTTCCTCGCCGCGATCCACCTGCTGCTCGCCCCGCTCGCCGCCCGCTCGGCGGCGACCGAGGCGGCAGCGCTGGCGGCCGGTGTTCCCGTCGTCACGCTGGCCGGAAGCGGCCGCCCCCGGCGCCAGGCCAGCGGCCTGCTGGTCAATGCCGGGCTCGCGGACTTCGTCGCCAGCGACTCTGCCTCGTATGTCCGCCTGGTCCGCGACCTGGCCGGCTCGCCGGCCGCGCTGGCCCGGGCGCGCGACACGGTGTTGGCCGCGCGGCAATCGCCGGTCTTCGCACCGGAGGGTTTTTCCCGCCTCTTCAGCGACGCGATCCGGGCCATCGCCGGGCAAACGCCATGACGGCAGCGGAGCCGGCGCCGGAAGTGCTCTCGCCGACCGCATCCGAGCGCCGGCAGCGCTCGCGCGCCGCCTGCATCGGGGCCTTCCCGCACCTGGCCGGGCTGCTGGCGGCCGAGCCGGTCGTGTCCAAGCCGGTGATCAGCGCCGGCGAGATCGTCAACGTCGATATCGGCAGCGGCCTGCTCTACCGCGAGGATGCGCCCCTCGCCGCGGCGCGCCAGCTCGACAAGTATCTCGACAAGCCGTTCCGCTTCTTCGTCAACGACCTGACCGGCGCCAACCTGGGCAGCGCCATCTCGCGGCGCATGGTGTCGGCGATGTACCGGGCGGTAAAGGCGATGGACAAGGCCGAGGCGCTGGAAATGCCCTCGCACGACGGGGCGCTGCTGTTCGTCCTCGGCCTCGGCCTCGGGTGCCACCTGCCGCGGCTGATCGCCGGCACCAAGGCCCGGCACATCGTCATCGTCGAGCCCTACGCCGAGTTCGTCGCCCACTCGCTCGCCGCGGTCGACTGGCAAGCGCTGCTCGCCGAGGCCGCCGCCGAAGGCCGCACCGTGCACCTGATCTGCGAGCGCGACGTCAACGCGGTTATGCGCGACATCACGCGCATCGTCTACGACGTCGGCGTGCCGATGATCGACGGCTCGTTCGTCTTCCTGCACTATCCGGCCTGGGAGCTGCAGGCCGTGCAGCAGCGGCTCTGGCAGTTCGTCGACCGCGCCTTCATCTCCAAGGGCTATTTCGAGGACGAGCTCATCATGCTGGGCAACGCCTTCGAGAACCTGCGGCGCGGCGACTTCTGGCTGCTCGATGCGACGCCCCGCCTGATGCGCCCCGAGCCGGTGATGATCGTCGGCTCCGGCCCGTCGGTCGACGCCGCCCTGCCCCACATCAAGCGTCTGCACGACCGCTGCGTCGTCTTCACTTGCGGCAGCGCGCTGCGCGTCTGCTTGCGCAACGGCATCGTCCCGGATTTCCACTGCGAGCTCGAGAACGGCGAGGGCAACTACGACCTGCTCAAGCTGGTCGCCGACGAGTTCAGCTTCAAATCGATCACCCTGGCCGGCTCGCTGACGGTCCATCCCAAGCTGCTGACGCTGTTCGGCGAGCACTTCCTCTTCTTCCGCGATTCGGTGACCCCGACGCGGGCGCTGGCCGAGCCGGGAAAGCAGCTGCGCGGCGCGGCGCCGACGGTGGCGAACACGGCGCTGGCGACGGCGGCGGCAATGGGCTTCACCCAGTTCTACCTGTTTGGCGTCGATTGCGGCCAGCGCCAGGGCGAGCAAGCCAAGCATTCCCAGCATTCGCCCTACGGCTATGCCAAGGAATGGAAGAAGCAGGACGACGAGACGCCGTTCCCGCTCGAGCTGCCCGGCAATTTCGGCGGCGTGGTAAAGACCTACTGGGTGCTCGACCTGAGCTGCAGCCTGCTCGGTGACGTCACCCGCGTGCGCCGGCTGAAGGTGGTGAACGCCTCGAACGGGGCGCGTATCCCGCACACGGTGCCGCGCATGCCCCAGTCGGTCCAGATAGCTTCGTCACCGGTCGACCGCGCCCGGACCAAGGCCGCGATCCGCGCCCAGCTGCGCCGCTACGGGCCGGGCGAGTACCTGCGCAGCCACGGGTTCGGTACCGTCGCCGACGGCGCCCGGCGGCTGTTCCGCGACATCTACAGCATGCTCGACGAGATCGAGCGCGAGGGCTGCACCCTGGTCGAGATCCACCAGCGCTTCACCCGCTTTTTCGAGAACGCCGGGCCGACCTATGACGAGACGTCGCACCTCTTCTACGCTTCGGCGATCGTGCTGCCAAAGATCGCCATGTTCGTCGCCCACCGGCTGCGGCGGCCCGAGGATCGCGAGCGGCTGCGCGCGGCCTTCCTCGCCGAATGCCGGGAGATCTTCCGCCAGATGGAGAGCGAAGGCGTCGCGCTCTACGACCGTCTCGCCGAGGCCTCGCGCGAGCTTGCGGCCTGCGCGGCCGGCTGAGCGGCGCGCCCGGGCAGACCGCCGCCGCTACTCGACGGCGTGGCGGATGGAAAGGGTGCCCCAGACATCGGTATCCCAGTCCTGCAGCGGCGGCACCATCAGCTGCACCTGCGCCAACTGCATCTTGCCGAGCAGTGCGATCTGTCCGCTCTGCAGGTCGAAGCGCGCCTGCACCGCCTTGAGCTCGGCCTCGCGCGCGGTGAGCGTCTTCTCCGCCGCGGCGTCGAAATCGGAGCTCAGGTTGCGCAGCTTGGCATCGAGGTTGGAGATGCCGGCACCCAACAGCGCCTCGGCCTGCAGCAGCGAGCGCTCGACCTCATCGACGGTGGCCAGCGCCGCATCGACGTCGGCCACCGCCTCGGCCTGATCGGCGGCGCCGGCGAGGTTGTTGTAGAGCCAGGCGCTCGCCACGCCGACGCCGCCGGCATTGTAGGTCGCATCATAGGTGGTCGTGCCATCGGTGAAGGTGATCGCCGTCCCGGTCTTGGAAAGCAGCGTCAGGCTGGTGAAATCGATCTTGTTGCCGTCGATGGTCAGCTTCTGCGTCGACATGTTCGGCGAGCCGCCGGTCGCGCCGACGATGTCGAGGCGGTAGCGCGAGCCCAGCGACTGCACCTGGTAATAGACGGCACCGAGGGCGCCGAGGTCAGCGGTCATGGTGCGCAGGCCGGTGGTGCCGTCCACAACGTGCCCGGTCGGATTGGTCTCGTCGGCGACGCCGTATCCGGCATAGCCGTCGAGCAGCGACTGGGCGGTGTCGAAATTGGTGGCGTTGCCGCTCTCCGCGGCAAAGCGCATGGCGGTCAGCTGATCGCGGACGTCGATGATGGAGTCGAGCGACTTGCGGATGCCGGCCAGCTTGGTCGCCGCCGCGGCCTTCAGATCGCCCAGGCGCTGTACCTCGGCCTCGAGCAGCCGCGTGGACGAGTCGTCGTACTTCGCCTTGATCTTGTCCATGTCGGCGACAAGCCGCTCGGCCAGGCGCTGCTTGATGACCAGGTAGGTGCGGTCGAGCATCTGGCTGTGGCGCTGGAACAGCCGCTGCAGATCGCTGTTGTAGAGCGGATTGATGCTCACGCCGGCACCTCTCGTTGCGCATCGGCGGTCGCCCGGGTGGCCCGCTGGTTGCGCGCCCCCTATTCTGGCGCCAGCGCCGTTAACGATCGGTTAGCGATCGGCGGCCGGTCAACGACAGTATTTGTGTAAATTCAATCTCTTACGTCTCGCCCGCGACGGCCCAGACAGCGGCGATGACCCGATCCTGGTCGCGCGGCGTGAGCCCCACCGAGCAGGGCAGCGACAGGGCGTCGCGCCAGATCGCCTCGGCGACCTCGCCGCCGAGGGGCTGGGCGCCGGCATGGGCCGGCGACAGGTGCAGCGGCTGGAACAGGGGCCGCGTCTGGATGCCGCGGGCGGCGAGCGCCGACATCAGCCCACGCGCGTCGCGGCCGTAGTCGGCGGCGTCGAGCCGCACGCTGTACATCCAGAAGACGCTGTCCGCCCAGGCGGCCTGCGGCATCGCCGTCACGCCCGGGCAGCCGGCGAGCCCCTCGGCGTAGCGTCGGGCGATCGCCCGCTTGGCGGCGGCGAACTCGGCCAGGCGCTCGGCCTGGGCGCAGCCGACGGCGGCCTGCACGTTGGTCAGGCGGTAGTTGAAGCCGATTTCGTCGTGCACGTACTCGACCCGGTCGGCCTTGGCCTGGGTCGATAGATGGCGGGCGCGAGCCGCGGCCGCCGTGCGGTTGGTCAGCAGCATGCCGCCGCCGCCGCAGGTCAGCAGCTTGTTGCCGTTGAAGCTGAGGCAGGCGAAGTCGCCGAGCGTGCCGACGGCGCGGCCCTTGTAGCGGGCGCCGAGCGCCTCGGTGGCGTCCTCGATCACGGTGAGGCCGTGACGACGGGCGAGCTCGAGCAGGGGGTCCATGTCGACCGGGTGGCCGAGCACGTGCACCGGCAGCAGCGCGGCTACGCGCCGGCCGCTGGCCTTGTTCACCAGCCCCTCATGGGTATGGACGCAGTCGCGATCGAGGAAGTCGGCGATGCGGCCGACGTCCATCTGCCAGGTTCGCGGCTCGGCATCGACGAAGAGGGGATGGGCGCCGACATAGCGCACGGCGTTGGCCGGGGCGACGAAGCTGAGCGAGGAGACGAGCACCTCGTCGTCGCAGCCGACGCCGGCGACGCTCAGCGCGAGGTGCAGTGCGGCGGTGCCGCTCGCCAGCGCGATCGCGTGGTCGGCGCCGACGGCGCGCGCGATGTCGCGCTCGAAACGATCGACGAAGGGGCCGAGATAGGACACCCAGCCGCTGGCGATGCATTCCTGCAGGTAGCGGGCCTCGTTGCCGCCAAGCTCGGGCACGCAGAGCGGGATCGCCGCCTGCAGCGGCTCGGCGGGGCGCGGCTGCCGCTCAGCCCGCACGGCGGGCCTCCAGCGCCTGCGCGTACCACCCGAGCGTGCGGCGCAAGCCCTCGTCGAGGCTCACCTGCGGCCGATAGCCGAGCCGGTCGCGGGCGCGGCCGATGTCGGGACAGCGGCGCTGGATCGGGTCGTGCTCGGCCGCCGCCGCCTCGATCACCCGCGCTTCGGGCTTGGCCAGGGCGCAGATGCGCCGCGCCAGCTCGCCGATGGTCACCGGCTCGGCGTCATTGCCGATATTGTAGACGCCGCTCGCTCCCTCGCCGTGGCGCATCGCCGCGATCGTCGCCGCCACGGCGTCGTCGACGTAGCAGAAGGCGCGGACGTGGTGGGCCGAGCGCACGACGAGCGGGTTCTCGCCGCCCAGCGCCCGCTCGTAGAGCTGCGGCACGACATGCTCGAAGCCCATGCGGGGGCCGTAAACGTTGTGAAAGCGCACGATTGCGTAAGGTATGCCAGCGGCGCGGCAGGCGTGGGTGACGGCCAACTCGCCGAACATCTTGCTGCCGGCGTAGCTCGAGCGCGCATGCGCCAGATCGGTGAGCGCGAGCGGCACCGCCTCGGGCGTCGGGAAGGGAAGCGGATGGAAATGCTGCGTCCAGGCGTAGACCTCGCTCGTCGAGGCCGAAAGCAGCCGGCCGCCTCCGCCAGCGCGCAGCCAGTCGAGCAGCAGGAGGGTCGCCATCGCGTTGCCGCGCACGACCTCCCAGGGATGCGTCATCGTGTTCTGCACCCCCAGCTTGCCGGCGAGATGATAGACCTCGTCATAACCGCCGCCCAGGCGGCCGTAGGCGGACCCGTCGGCCAGGTCGGCGGTGACGACGCGGACATTGGCGCGCGCCAGCACCGCCGCCAAGTCGGCGTCGGAACGGCCGCGCGAGAAGTCGTCGACGAGAACGATCTCGTCGGCCGCCGACTCGCTCAGTGCGCGCGCGAGATGCAGGCCGATGAAGCCGGCGCCCCCGGTGATCAGGATGCGGCGCATCTCAACACGCCTCCTGGTAGCCGTGGCGGCGCCAATGGCCCTTGCCGACGCCGAGCAGCCGCCGCCCGGCGCGGTGAAGCTCGCCGGCCGCCGCGTCATCGAGGATGTTGTTGGCGTCGACCAGGCCGGCGCCGGCGCGCGTCAGCGACACCCAGTCGCCCGGCGCAAGGCGCCGATAGGCGCTGTGGCCGACGGCGAGCACGGCGACGTCGGCCGAGGACAGCACGGCCCGGAGATCCGATTCGACGGCAATCGCCGGCCGCTCGGCCCAATGCGCCACCACGGGATCGTGCACGCGGGGGCTCGCCCCCTCGCCGAGCAGCCGATCGACCAGCAGGGCGGTCGGCGAATGGCGGGTGTCGTCGATGTCGGGCAGATAGGCGACGCCGAGGACGGCGACGGTGCGGCCGCTGAGGTCGCCGCCGGCAAGCTCGCGCGCCAGGTCGAGCGTGTGCAGGGGCATCGCCTCGTTGACCGCGAGGGCGCGCAAGGTGAGGTCGAGGGTTAGCTCGCCGCCATAGAGGTTGGTCGCCGACCACTGCGCGAGCAGCGAATCCTTGGTCAGGCAGTAGCCGCCGACGCCGAAGCCCGGCAGGCGCATATTGTCGTGCGTCCCCTGGCGGCGGCGGATGGCCTCGATCACCGCGAAGAGATCGATGCCGATGCGCTCGGCCAGGAGCGTCCATTCGTGGATCAGCGCGATGTTCGCCGCCCGGTAGGAGTTCTCGAGCAGCTTGCCGAGCTCGCTCGCCTCGGGCGCGGCCAGTTCGCTGAGCGGGAAGTCAGCGACGGCGACGAAGCGCGACAGGAAGGCGCGGGTGCGCGCCGCCGAGGCATCGTCGATGCCGGCAAAGACGCGGAAATAGGCGCGGATGGATTCGACGTAGCGCGGCCCGGGGGTGACGCGCTCGTAGGCATGCGCGACCAGCACTGGTGCTGTGATGCCGCGGCGGCGACGTTCCTCGTCGAGGAGCGGGGCGACGATCGCGCGCGTGGTTCCGACCGGCACCGTCGATTCGATCATCACCAGCGCATTGGGCCGCATATGGCGGCCGACGGCGCGAACCGCCGCTTCGAACGGCGCGCGGCCGATGGCGATGGCACGCGGATCGCCGTTGCCGCGCTCGCTCACATCGAGGCCGACATCGACCACGATCACGTCGGCCAGGCCGAGAGCGCGCGCATCGACGGTTGCGGTGAGCAGGCCCGCGGACACGCCTTCGCGCGTCAGCCGGTCGAGCTCGCGATCCGGCGAGCGGATCGGCGTCTCGCCGGCGGCGATCGCGGCGGCCTTGGCCTGGCCGGCCGGCGTGGGCAGGTCGAGGCCGATGACATGGAAGGGCGCCCGAGCCGCATCGTCGCGTGCCCCGGCGATCACCGCAGCCACGGCCGCGCCGACGAAGCCGAGCCCCTGCACGACGACGATCTCGCGCCCCGCCGCGCGCTGGCGCCCGGCTTCGCGCGCCAGGGCGGCGAAAGCGTCGTCGCGCACCGCATCGCCGCCTGGCGAAGGGCTAGGCAAACGCACTGGCTTGAGGGCAGACATCGATGCTTCGCTGACCTTCGCCGCCGACCGAACCGGGATGGCCGTCATGGCGCTGCCGGCCGACGGACCTCGGCCGACGTTAGGACAGCAGAGTAAATGCGGGGTTAAGCGGCGATGCCCGGCGAGCGCCGCCGCTCAGGCCATGGCGAGGAGGCGCCGCGCGACGCGCGCATAGGCCGGGCCGTTGAGCGCCGCCAGCTGGGCGACCGCGGCGCGGTGGAAGCGGCGCACGGCTTCCTCGGGCGGGAATTGGACCCAAGCCTGCCCGGTGCGCGGATCGCGCACTTCGATGAACATCTGGGTCAGCGCCGGATCGAAACGCACATGGTAGCCGCCGCCGGTGACGCGCGGCAGCTCGGCGCGCGGCGCGCCCGGATCGGCGGCGCGCTCGGCGGCGGGCGCGCGGGCGGATTCGGCCGTCGTCGACGCCGACCGGCTGTCGATCACGCCCTGCTCTGCCCTGACGCCGCCTACCAGCATTCCTGTCTCCCGTTCGCGGCGGGCGATTTTCCCGGAATGCATCCCGGGATCGGGATCCCGCCGCGATCGATCGCGTCGGCCGGAGTACGGAAATAGTGCGACCCTATACTCCGACCCATCGTACAAGCTAAGGGAACGGCAAGATGCCGTCAATCCTCGTAGATGGTTAATTTGCGACGTTAACTATCTTTCTTGTTGAGTCAATTTTATGGGAATTTGCTCATTATCTTTAATTGCATGATGGTTGAAGAGGTCACGCGCGCGAGATCATGATTTATTGCTGCTAGTCTTCGGTGGCGTCGGCCAGGGGCTCTCACAGCGCCCCGCGTCGCGGGCGCGGATGCGGCGCCGCCCCCACCCGCTTTGCGAGTATGATGACGGCAAACCGGCTCCGGCAGGCAATTTACATTCGCGTGCAGTGATTTAAGCTGCTGCGAGTCGCGGCGTTCTGGCGCGCGCTGGTGAAATCAGGAGAAGGCCCGATGGCGAAGATCGTGATTTTGGGCGGCGGCATCGGCGGCGTGCCGATGGCGTTCGAGTTGCGCGAACTGGCCGGCAAGCAGCACGAAGTGGTGGTCGTCAGCAACAGCGACTACTTCCATTTCGTTCCCTCCAACCCGTGGGTCGCGGTGCACTGGCGGACGCCGCAAGCGATCAAGATCCCCCTCGCGCCGGTGCTGGCGCGCAAAGGAATCGATTTCATCGCCAGCGGCGCCCGGCGCGTGATTCCCACCGAGAACCGCATCGAGCTCGACGACGGCCGCAGCCTCGCCTACGACCATCTGGTCATCGCCACCGGCCCCCGCCTCGCCTTCGACGAGGTGCCGGGTCTCGGCCCCGAGGGCCACAGCCGGTCGATCTGCCATGTCGATCATGCCACCCAGGCAGCCGCGGCCTGGGACGCCTTTGTCCGCGCGCCCGGCCCGATCGTCGTCGGCGCGGCGCAAGGCGCGAGTTGCTTCGGGCCGGCCTACGAGTTCGCCTTCATCATGGACACCGACCTGCGCCGCCGGCGCATCCGCGATCGCGTGCCGATGACCTTCGTCACCGCCGAGCCCTATATCGGCCATCTCGGCCTCGGCGGCGTCGGCGACAGCAAGGGCATGCTCGAGAGCGCGCTGCGCGAGCGCCACATAAAATGGATCTGCAACGCCAAGATCGAGCGGGTCGAGGCCGACCGCATGACGGTCGTCGAGCACGACGCCGACGGCAAGCCGGTCAAGCAGCACCAATTGCCCTTCGCCTATTCCATGGTGATCCCCGCCTTCACCGGCATCGATGCGGTGCGCGGTATCGACGGCCTGGTCAATCCGCGCGGCTTCATCATCGTCGACAAGCGCCAGCGGAATTCGCGCTATCCGAATGTCTGGGGCGTCGGCGTCTGCATCGCCATCCCGCCGGTCGAGGCGACGCCGGTGCCCACCGGCGTGCCCAAGACCGGCTATATGATCGAAACCATGGGCACCGCGGCGGCGCGCAACATCGCCGACGTTCTCGCCGGCCGCGAGCCAACCGCCGAAGCGACCTGGAACGCGATCTGCCTCGCCGACATGGGCGACACCGGGATCGCCTTCGTCGCCATGCCGCAAATCCCGCCGCGCAACGTCAACTGGATGAAGGAGGGGCGCTGGGTACACCTCGCGAAGGTCGCCTTCGAGCGCTACTTCCTGCGCAAGGTCCGCAAGGGGGTGAGCGAGCCCCTTTACGAGAAATACGTCCTGCAAGCCCTCGGCATCGGCAAGCTCAAGGCCGGCGCGCCGGGCGAGTAGCCGGCCTAGTGGCAAACGGCTGCGCCCCATGACCATTTTGTTGCAGCGCGAAAAAGAAGGGGCTTGACCTAAGTCCATAAACAACCAACATGTCTAGCGATGTTGCACTGCAGCATCGGGGGAAACAGTCTCTGGCGGGGCCGATCACGGAACGCGCCGCCATGAAAGAATGGGTCTTTACACCGTCCTTCCCCTCTGAGCACCGTTTGACCGCCTCGGCGGCGCCGGCCGCCGTTCCAGGCTTCGCACTGGCCCTGGCCGCCCAGGACAACGGCATGAGCATCCGCCATCTCGACAAGATGTTCCGGCCGGGCTCGGTGGCGCTGATCGGCGCCTCGGACAGGCCGCGCAGCATCGGCGCGGTGGTGATGCGCAACCTGCTCGAGGGTGGCTTCAGCGGCCCGATCATGCCGGTGACTCCCAAGCACCGCTCGATCGCCGGCGTGCTCAGCTACCCCGACGTCGACTCGCTGCCGCTGGCGCCCGATCTCGCCGTCATCTGCACGCCGCCGGCGCCGATTCCGGCCGTCGTCGACGCCCTCGGCCGGCGCGGCACGAGGGCCGCGGTGGTGATCACCGCCGGCCTCGACGCCGCCCGCCTGCCCGACGGCCGCAGCGTCGAGCAGGCGATGCTCGAAGCGGCGCGGCCGCATCTCTTGCGCGTGCTCGGGCCCAACTGCGTCGGCCTGCTGGTGCCGAGCATCGGCCTCAATGCCAGCTTCGCCCACATTCCCGCGCTCGACGGCAACATCGCCTTCGTCAGCCAGTCGGGCGCGCTCTGCACCGTGGTGCTCGACTGGGCCAATTCGCAGGGCATCGGCTTCAGCCACTTCATCTCGCTCGGCAATTCGGCCGACGTCGATTTCGGCGACGTCATCGACTATCTGGCCAGCGACGGCCGCACGCGCTCGATCCTGCTCTACATCGAATCGATCAAGCAGGCGCGCAAGTTCCTCTCGGCGGCGCGCGCCGCGGCGCGCAACAAGCCGATCATCGCCGTCAAGAGCGGGCGGAATCCCTTTGCCGCCAAAGCTGCCTTCTCGCATACCGGCGCACTGGCCGGCGGCGACGACGTCTATAGCGCCGCCTTCAGCCGCGCCGGCATCGTCCGCGTCGACGGCACCGAGGAATTGTTCGAGGCCGCGGAAACGCTGGCGCGGGCGCGCCGGCTCGGCGGCGAGCGTCTGGCGATTCTGACCAATGGCGGCGGGCCCGGCGTCGTCGCGGTCGATGCCCTGATCGCCGAGGGCGGCACCCTGGCCGAGCTCTCGGCCGAGACCATGGCGCGCCTCGACAAGGCGTTGCCGGCGACCTGGAGCCGCGGCAACCCCGTCGACATCGTCGGCGACGCGTCGAGCGAGCGCTATGCCGAGGCCCTCAAGATCGTCCTCGACGACGCCAATGTCGACGCGGTGCTGGCGATGCACGCGCCGACGGCGGTCATGCCGGCGATCGAGCCGGCGCGCGCGGTCATCGCGGCGGCGACCGAAACGAAAAAGAAGATCCTCGCCTGCTGGCTGGGCCGCGACGCGGTCGCCGAGGCGCGCCGGGCCTTCGCCGAGGCCGGCATCGCCAGCTTCGAGACGCCGCACGGCGCGGTGCGCGGCTTCATTCACCTCGTCGAGTACCGGCGCGCCCAAGAGGTGCTGATGGAAACCCCGCCGGCGATCCCGCGTGACTTCGCCCCCGACACCGCCGCCGCCCGCCGCATCGTCGACGAAGCACTGGCCGCCGGGCGCGACGTGCTGAGCGAACCGGAGGCGAAGGCGGTTCTCGCCGCCTACGGCGTGCCGGTGGTCGAGACGGTGACGGCCGCCGACGTCGATTCCGCCGTCGCCGCGGCCGAGCAGCTCGGCTTCCCCGTGGCGCTCAAGATTCTTTCGCCCGACATCGTCCACAAGAGCGATGTCGGCGGCGTCGTGCTCGACGTCGAGGGGCCGAAGGCGCTGCGCCGCGCCGGCGAGGCAATGTTGGCGCGCGTGCGCCAGCTCCGCCCGGAGGCGCGGCTCGAGGGCTTCACCGTGCAGCGCATGGCGCGCCGGCCGCGCGCCCATGAGCTCATCGTCGGCGCCGCCTGCGACCCGATCTTCGGCCCCGTCATCCTGTTCGGCCACGGCGGGACGGCGGTCGAGGTGGTGCGCGACCGCGCGGTGGCGCTGCCGCCGCTCAACATGGGCCTGGCGCGCGAGCTGATCGGCCGCACCCGCGTCGCCCGCCTGCTCGCCGGCTTCCGCGACCAGCCGGCGGCCGACATGGCGGCGATCGAGCTGGTCCTGGTCCAGGTCTCGCAGCTGATCGCCGACCTGCCCGAGATCGCCGAGCTCGACGTCAATCCGCTCTACGCCGACGACAAGGGCGTGGTCGCGCTCGACGCCCGTATCCGCCTCGAGCGCGCGGCCGCCGAGGGCAGCGAGCGGCTGGCCATCCGCCCCTACCCGCAGCAGCTCGAGGAGGAGATCACGCTGCTCGACGGGCGCCGCCTCACGCTGCGACCGATACGGCCCGAGGACGAGCCGGCGCACATGACCTTCTTCTCGAAGCTCAAGCCCGACGACATCCGCTTCCGCTTCTTCGGCCTGGTGCGGCCGCTGGCGCACTCGGAGATGGCCCGCTTCACCCAGATCGACTACGACCGCGAAATGGCCTTCATCGCCACCGCCCCCGGCCCCGACGGCAAGCCCGAGACCTTCGGCGTCGTGCGCGCCGTCGCCGACCCCGACAACCAGCGCGCCGAGTTCGCCATCATCGTGCGCTCGGACATCAAGGGCCAGGGTCTCGGCTACAAGCTGATGAAGAAGATCATCGACTATTGCCGCTCGCGCGGCACCGCCGAGATCGTCGGCCAGGTGATGCGCGAGAACAAGGCGATGCGCAAGCTGGCCGAGGACGTCGGCTTCACCGCCCGCTCGCTGCCCGAGGCCGACGCCATCGAGATGACGCTCGACCTGCAGGCGGCGCCGCGCTGAGGGCGCGGCTCAGCCGCCTTCGGCCAGCGCTTCCAGCCGCTCGCGCTTGACGATCAGCACCCGGGTCGGCTCGGGCAGGGCGATGATCCCCTCGCCCTTCAGCCGGGTGAAGCTGCGGCTCACCGTCTCGACGGTAAGGCCGAGATAGTCGGCGATGTCGCCGCGGCTCATCGGCAGATAGAGAGGGTTGTCGGGCTCGCCAGCGCGCCGGGCCCGCGCCGTCATCGAGAGCAGGAACGAGGCGAGCTTTTCGAGCGGTGCCTTGCGCCCGAGCAGCAGCATCTGCTCCTGGGCGGTGGCGAGCTCCTCGCCGGCCAGTTCGACCAGGCGCCGCTCGAGCTGCGGATAGCGCTCGAAGGTGCGCCGGAGATCGGCGAGCGGCATGCGGCAAAGCTCGCAAGTGTCGATCGCCTCGGCGCCGTAGGCGTAGCCGCCGCGCGCCGCCAGGCCGAGAATGTCGCCGGGCATGGCGAAACCGGTGATCTGGCGCCGGCCGTCGCCAAGCAGCTTGTAGAGCCGGACGGTGCCGCGCCGGATCGTGTACCAGGCCGATATCTTGTCGCCCTCCTGGAACAGGCTCTGGCCGGGCGCGAGTTCGACGCCGTCGGTGATCGACTCGAGGCAGTTGAGCTCGCCCTCGGGCAGCACCGAGGCAATGGTTAGGTGGCGGATGTCGCACATGGCGCAGCGCGACGGCGCGGCGGCGGTTGCGGTGCCACAAGGCGCCGGGGCGCCGGCGGCCGCGTCGCGGCCGGCAACGAGGTGGAGGGGCGTGCGCGCGCGCGGCATGATCGTTCCCGTGGCCTCAGCGCTTCGGCGGCGGCTCGTCGTCGAACAGGATGCGGTGCGCGGCGCCGTCGAGATCGTCGAACTGGCCGCTCTTAAGCGCCCACAGGAACGCGCCCAGCCCGAGCAGGCCGAGCAGCAGTGCCGCCGGTATCAGATAGAGCAAGCCGCCCATTGTCGGACCTCAAACGCAGGGCGTTGACGCTCACCGTGAGCGACGACGCCGACATCGCCGCCGCCGCGACCAGCGGCGTCACCAGACCCGCCATCGCCAGCGGCACGGCGACCGCATTATAGCCGATCGCGATCGCCAGGTTCTGCCGGACCAGACGGTCGGCCCGGCGGGCGGTTTCGACCGCCTCGGCGACCGGGGCCAGCCGGTCGCCCTGGAAGACCAGATCGGCCGCCGTCTGGCTGATGTCAATGGCGCTCGAGGGCGACATCGAGACGAAGGCAGCCGCCAGCGCCGGCGCGTCGTTCAGGCCGTCGCCGACCATCAGCACCTTGCGCCCCTCGCCGGCGAGGGCGCGCAGGCGCGCCACCTTGTCCGCCGGGCTGCAGCCGGCAGCGAACTCGGCAATGCCGAGCCGGGCCGCGACCGCGGCGACGCTGCCCGGCCGGTCGCCCGACAGAAGGACGACCCGCAGGCCCTGGGCACGGAGCGCCTCGACCGCCTGCCGCGCGTCCGGCCGCACCATGTCGGTGAAGGCAAAACGCGCCGGCGCCGCGCCGCGCCGCGCCAGCCAGAGCTCGGGTCCCTCGCAGGCGCTGTCATCGGCAAGACCGCAGAAGCGCCGGCTGCCAAGCCGCACCTCGACCCCGCGAACCGTCTCCGGCTTATTTCCACCCTGCAA
>CAYTWJ010000011.1:0-22054 GCA_964442055.1 uncultured Rhodospirillaceae bacterium
ACCTGACCAACCTGCTCGGCAACCCGTTCGAGACCGCGATCGCCGCCGCGCACCTGATCTTCGGCGGCGTGCTCGACCGCTTCCCGAGGCTCGAAGTGGTGCTGCCGCATGCCGGCGGCGCCTTCCCCTGGCTGGTCTGGCGGCTGCGCCGCGGCTGGCAGAAGCGCGAGGAGCTGCGCAAGCTCGCCCGCGATCCGGCCGACTACCTGCGCCGGCTCCATTACGACACGGTCGGCTATGCCGATGCGGTCATCGACTACCTGGTGGCGCAGGTCGGCGCCGACCGCGTGCTGATGGGCAGCGACTACTGTTTCCCGATCGCCGACGAGCGCCCGGTCGAGACCGTCACCGCCAACCCCGCGCTCGACGCCGCCGCCAGGCGCGCCATTATCGAAGGCAACGCCCGGCGTCTGCTGCGGCTCTAGCGGCGCGCTGCGGCGGCGCCGGCAGATGGTGTAGGGTCGGCGCCACCGACCGAGACAGGCACTCCGTGTCCAGCCCCTCGCCGCTCCCGCTCACCGTGCCCGAAGCCGCGCGCGTGGTCCGCCCGGGCATGCGCGTCTATCTGCACGGCGGCGCCAGCGAGCCGCGCTTCCTCTTCCCCCATCTCGCCGCGCACCAAGGCTGCGACGGCGCCGACTTCTTCGGCATGGTCCTGCCCGGCATGGCCGAAGCCGACTACGCGGCCTTCGCGCCCGCCGCCCGGCAGCGGACGCTGTTCCCTCTGGCACCGCAGCGGGCGACGCTGGCCGAGGGCCGCAGCGCCGTCGTGCCCCTGCATTATTCGCGCGTCGAAGCGTGGCTCGCCGAGGACTGGCGACCCGATCTCGCCTTCCTGCAGGTGGCGCCGCCCGATGCCGGCGGCCAATTCTCGCTCGGACCAACCATCGATTTCGCCGACGCCGTCATCCGCTCCGGCGCGCGCATTGTCGCCCTGGTCAATGCGCGCATTGCGGCGGCCGCCGACGGGCTCGGCCTGCCGCGCGCGCGCATCGCGCACCTGGTCGAGGTGGACGCGCCGTTGCCGGAAGTATCGCCCGAGCCCGCCGACGACGTCGCGCGCCGCATCGCCGCGCATGCCGCGACACTGGTGCGCGACGGCGACACGGTCCAGGTGGGCATCGGCCGCCAGCCGGCGGCGCTGCTCGAGGCGTTGACCGGCCACCGCGATCTCGGCTTTCATTCCGGCGTCCTCACCGACCAGGCGGCCGACCTGATCGCCAGGGGCGTCATCACCGGGCGGCGCAAGTCGACCGACGCCGGGCGCGCCGTCGTCAACATGGCGATCGGCACGCGGCGTGCCTACGACCTCGTCGCCGATCCTGCCGTCCGCCTCCGCCCCGCCGCCTACACCCATTCGCCGCGCACCATCGCCGCACTCGCCAATTTCGTTTCGGTCAGCGCCGCGCTGCAGGTCGACCTGTTCGGCCAGGTAACCGTAGAATCGCTCGGCCCCCGCCAGGTCAGCGCCTCGGGCGGGTTTGCCGACTTCGTGCGCGGCGCGCAGCTGTCGTCGGGCGGGCGCACGCTGATCCTGCTGCCGGCGCTGGCCGGCGCACGCAGCCGCATCGTGCCGGCGCTGCCGGAAGGGACGATGGTGTCGGCAGCGCGCGCCGACATCGACTATGTGGTGACCGAGCATGGCGTCGCCGCCTTGCGCGGGCGCAGCGTCGACGAGCGCGCATGCGCCCTGATCGCCGTCGCCGCGCCGGAGGCCCGCGATCCGCTCGCCGCCGCCTGGCACGACTTGCGCGCCCGCCTTTACTAGCGATCAGCGGAACTGGTCGGCGTAGCGCTTGCGCAGCTCGTTCTTCTGCACCTTGCCCATGACGTTGCGCGGCAGGTCGTCGACGAAATGCACGGCCTTGGGCGTCTTGAAGGCGGCGAGCCGCTCGCGCACGGCGGCGATGACGTCGCCCTCGGCCGGGCGGACGGCACCGGGCTTGAGGCGGACCGCCGCCACCACCGCCTCGCCGAGATCGGGGTGGGGCACGCCGAACACCGCCGACTCGTCGATGCCCGGCAGGCTGTCGATCACCTCCTCGACCTCCTTGGGATAGACGTTGAGGCCGCCGCTGATCACCAGGTCCTTGGCGCGGCCGACGATCGAGACATAGCCGTCGGGGGCGATGACGGCGATGTCGCCGGTGATGAAGAAGCCGTCCGCACGGAACTCGGAAGCGGTCTTCTCGGGATTGCGCCAATAGCCCTTGAACACGTTGGGGCCCTTGATCTCGAGGACGCCGGGCGCGCCGGCGGCGACCGGGCGGCCGTCCTCGCCGACGGTGCGCACCACGACCCCCGGCAGGGGCAGGCCGACCGTGCCGCCGCGCCGCTCGCCCTCGAGCTGGTTGGAGGTGATCATGCCCGCCTCGGTCATGCCGTAGCGTTCTAGAATGGCCATGCCGGTGCGCTCGCGCCAGGCGGCGAACGTCTCGGGCAGAAGCGGCGCCGATCCCGAGACGAACAGGCGCATGCCGCGCACCGCGGCGCGATCGAGCGCCTTCACGCCGAGCATGCGGACGTACATCGTCGGCACGCCCATGAACACCGTCGCCTGGGGCAGGAGCGCGACCGCCTGCGCGGCATCGAAGCGCGGCAGGAACAGGGCGCTGGCGCCGCTCAGCAGCGCGCAGTGCAGCGCCACGAACAGGCCATGGACGTGATAGATCGGCAGGGCGTGCAGCAGCACGTCGCCGGCGCGGAAGCCCCACAGGTCGCGCAGGCTGAGCCCGTTGCTGGCCAGGTTGCCGACGGTGATCATCGCCCCCTTGGGCCGCCCGGTCGTGCCCGAGGTGTAGAGGATCGCGGCGACGTCGTCGGGCGCCATTTCCGCCAACGCCGGCAGCGGCGCCGCCGCGCCGACGCGCTGCCACAGCTCGCCGTCGGCGTTTTCGCCCAGCGTCGTCAGCGCGGTCTTGCCGGCGACGCCGGCGACGATCGCCGCCGCCTCGGGGCGCACCACCGCCAGGCGCGGCTCGGCATCGCCGAGGAAGTATTCGATCTCGTCGAGGCGGTAGGCGGTGTTGAGCGGCAGGTAGATGGCGCCGATGCGCGTGCAGGCGAGGTAGAGCAGCACCGCCTCGGGCGACTTCTCGACCTGCACCGCCACCCTGTCGCCCCTGGTCACGCCGTGTTCGGCCAGCACACGAGCCACCCGCGCGGCCAGGTCGTCGACCTCGGCGTAAGAGTAGCGCCGCCCGCCGGGCACGGTCAGGAAGGCTTTGCTCCGGTCGGCCGGAAAGCAGGAGCGGAAAAGGGCATAAAGGTTGGCGTTCATCTTGGGCCGTCGGGCGGGGGTGAAAGCGGCCCTCCTGATAGCGCAGAGCCCGGCGTTTGGGTAGGCCCCGCTCGGGACGGTTCAGCCGGCGCGCCTGTCGGCGCGCGGTGCGAGCAGGATCGGCGCGTAGACGAAGACGAATAGCGCGAAGGCGGCCGTCCACGCGGCTGCCGAGAGCACGAGCAGCAGGTCGTAGGCGCCGCCGATCGCGAAGGCTGCGGCGAGGCGCGCCAGGGCGGCGAGCTGCACCAGCCCGTAGGCGACGGCGACGGTTGGCGGCGCGACCAGCGGCCGCCCGGTGTGTCCGAGCGCGACCCGGGTCATCATGCCGAGCGTCAGCGTGCCGACGGCGCCGGCGGTGAGCGCGTGCAGCGCGGCGTCGGCTGGCAGCGGCCCCAGGGGCTCGGCGATGCCGCGCAACACCAAGCCGGCGACGATCCACAGATAGCCCAGGTGCAGCACCCAGAGGATCGGGCTGCGCGCCGTCGCCGTCCCGCCCCAGCCCGAAAGCCGCGCCGCGTTGGCGAGCCCGGCGGCGAGGCTCAAGGCGGCGACCGCCGCGCCGCCGTCGGCGATCAGGTCGAGCGGTACGATCAGCACGGCGAGCAGAATCGACGGCCAGTCGCTCCAGCGCCGCGGGCGCACCGGCGCCGCCGGCAGGGCGTTGCGGGTGAACGGCGGGATGACCCGGCCGCCGACGATCACCATGATCGCCACGACGACATCGACCGTGACCCAGAGCAGCCGGTGCGCGCTCGGCGCGATCGCGCCAGCCGCGGCGAGGTAGATGCCGAGATTGAGCCCCGCCAGCGCCAGCAGCGCCACCGGAAACGCCATGTTGCGGCGATTGCGGGCCTGCACCAGCGGCACCGCGATCGCCGCCGCCAACGCCGGCAGGAAGGCGAGGTCGACAGCCGCCGCCGGCCATGACGGCAGCAGGCCGCCGCCAAGCGGTGCGATCCGGCCGGCGAGCCAGAGCAGCGCCAGCAGCCCGAGCGGCAGCCCGCGCAGCGTCGGCCGGCCGGTCCAGTTGGCCACCGCGGTGAGCAGGAAGCCCGCGATCACCGCCACCGCGTAGCCGAACAGCATCTCGTGCCCGTGCCAGGCGACCGGCCCGAGCGGGCTGGCGAGCGCCAGCAGCCCGAAGCGCACCGCCAGCCACAGCGGCATCAGCAGCATCGCGGCGAGGCCGGCAAGCAGAAAGAAGGGCCGGAAGCCGAGCGCCAGCAGCGCCGCGCAAGGCGACCGGCCGCTCACGGCTCGGCCCCGGCGGCGCCGACGCCGATCGGCGGCTGCGCCAGGGCGACGATGCGCGAGAACAGCTTGCGGAATTCGCGCTCGCTCTCGATGCCGAGCAGCGGGTCCTTGTGATCGGTGAAGGCGGTGGCGATCTCGGCCCAGTCCTGGGCGTTGAGGACGCGCTCGGCGGCGGGCAGCGCTTCCTCCTCCTCGCGCCGCATATGCGCCCAGTTGAAATCGGCGAACGCGTCGACCGCGGCAAGGAAGGCGTCGGCCGCCGGCGCGCCGAGCTCGCGGTAGCGGATCAGCTTGTGGCGCAGCTCGCGCATCAGCTCGGTGCCCTGGCGGTGCTCGCGCTCGAGCGCATCGAGCAGCGGCGCCGCCTCGGCGCTGCGCAGGCGCATCAGGCGATAGAGGTAGGCATCCTCCTTGGGATGGTGGAACTTCTCGGGAAAGGCATCGAGATAGTCGAGGATCGCCGCGAGCAGCGTGAAATCCGGCCGCAGCCGCTCGGCGCGCAGCTCGCGCGCCAGATGCTTCAGCCCGTGCAGCACCGCCGCGAGCGCGCGATGCTCCTGATGGATGATGGCGAGGGCGGTCCGGGCCGATGCCTCGCGCGCGGCGCCGCCCGGTGCCGGCGCCGGTGCAGCCTGCGGCGCGCCGGTGACCCAGTTCCACGGCCGGATGGTGACCTCGGCGAAAAGCCCTGCGCGGCTGTAGGGATCCTCGGCGACGAAGCGGCGCACGCGCGCGATGTCATCGGCCTCGACGACCAGCAGGGTGCCGTTCATCGACCGGCCGTCGTCGCTCAGCGTCGGGCCGGCGTGGTGGAGGCGAATCCCCTCGTGGCCGCCGTGCAGGTACTGGCGGTGCTCCGGGCGCGTCGCCGCGCGCAGATCGGCGGAGCCGGGTTTGTCGGTGGCGAAGACGATGAAATACACGTTGCCTCCCGCGTAGTGCCTGGTCCGGTAACGTCGGGACGGGGCGATCGTGCACGAGCCCGAGGCGCCTGCCAAGCGCGCGCAATGCATGCCTGCGGCGCGTGGTCTGCCTCAGGGGCCGCGGCGGCGCCCCAGCGCGAAAAAGGCCGCAGTCAGCAGCGCGGCGCTTGCCAGCGCGAGGCCCGCCGCCAGCGGCAGCCAGAATGGCAGCTCGTCGCGCCGGGCGCGCAACGCCGAGACCAGGACGGCGACGAGGAAGCTGCCGGCGACCCCGTCTGCGGCGGCGACCAGCAGCAGCAGCCCGCGCAGCGCCCTCATCGGCCGCCTCCTCCGCGCTCGAGCTCGGCGATGATGCGCCGCCGCGCGAAGGCCGAGATCTTGTGGTCGGCGTGGCTTTCGTCGATCACCACGGCAAATCGGCCGGCGAGCGCCGCCGCCGCCTCGGCCACCGCCGGCTCGTAGAGCTTGCCCTTGCGATTGTTGAAGCAGCAGCGGTCGAAGCGGTTGAAGACCTGGATCTGGCCGCGGCCGGTGCCGGCGGCGCCGAGGACGAACATGTCGAGATAGTCGGCCGCCGCGAGCAGCGCGGGATGGTCCTGCGGCGAATTCGGGTGCACGTCCTGGCCGACGCGCAGGTAATTGGGATAGACGCCGGCCACCGGGAAGCTGAGCTCGATGCGCGGCTCCACCGCCGCCAGCACGGCGGCGGTGAAGGCGCCGGCGGAAAAGCCGATCATGTCCACCGAACGATAGGATTTCGCGCGCAGCGCATGGTTGAGCGCGACGATCGGCGCCTCGAAATGGAAGCGCAGCGGCGTATCGATGCGGTCCATGCCGTAATGCAGATTGGCCGAGCTTCCGTCGGGCAGCCGGTAGCTGGCGGCGTTATCGCCGTAGCCCATCATGTTCGCCGCCAGCACGTCGAAGCCGCGCTCGGCCAGCGCCCCGATCAGTTCGCCGGCCTGGTGCACGGTCCCGGCATAGCCGTGATGGTAGATCACCAGGCGGCCGTTACCGCGGGCCGCCTGCAGGTAGCGGACATGGGCGCGCACCCCCTCGGCGATATCGATGGCCAAGCGATCGACGCGGGCAACGCCGGCGAGACGGGCCAGCACCGGGTCGTCGAAGCGCTCCTCCACCGCGGCCGGCAAGCGCCGGTCGGGATAGCCGAAACGGCCCCAGATCGCGGCGACCAGCGCGCGCCGCCGCGCCGCAACGTCTTCCGCCGTACGCACGGTGACAAGCTCGCGCGCATTGACGGCGAAGAAGCGCGGATGGATTTCCTCGAAGGCGAAGCGGTCAGGGGCGGACAGCCGCCGGTAGATGACCCGGGTCGGGTCGTAATGATGGATCAGTACCTTGGTGATGCCGGCGAGGCCAGCCAGCGTCACGATTCCCGCCAGCACGGCGAGCGCGAAACGCCGGCGCCGGCTCACCCACGCTTCCCCGCCGGTTCGAGCTTGGCCTTGAGATGGGCGAGCATCGGGTAGAGCGCCGCCATGAGCGCGATCAGCAGGCCCCAGCCGCCTTCCCGCCAGCCCTGCCGGCGGACATAGCACTTGTAGAAGCGCGAGAACATGCGGATCACGTAGCGGCCGGTCGAATCGGGGTCGCCGCGCTCGCGCAAATCGTCGGCGCGCAAGGTCGTATAGCGGTCGAGGCGGCGCAGCATGTCGGAAATGTTGGCGTCGACCTGATGTTCGATCGGCGTCGTCAGCCGCGGCCCCTCGCGGCCCTTGAGCTCCAGCGGCGGATGCACCCGCGCGCCCCCCCAGACCTTGGTGCCCTTGCGGGTGAGCCGGGGCGCCGCCGAGACCCCGAAACTCGCGCCCCAGCCGTGGCGCACCAAATGGCCGCCGACATAGTTGTCGAACGGCACGAGATGGCGGTCGTGGGGCGACGCGGCGATGACGGCACGGATCTCCTCGGCCAAGGCCGCCGGCACGCGCTCGTCGGCGTCGACCTCGAAAATCCACGGGCCCGCGCAGGCATCGAGGCCGGCATTGCGCCGGTCGCCCTCGACCGGCCAGGCGCCCTTGACGATGCGGGCGCCGAACCGGGTCGCGATCTCCTCGGAACGGTCGGTGCAACGGTCGAGTACGACGACGATCTCGTCGGCGAAGCGCAGCCGCTCGAGGCACTCGGCAAGCTGGGCCTCCTCGTTGTGGGCAACCACCAGGGCGGACAGAAGCGGGCGTTCATTCATGATCGGCGGCAGAGACGAACGCAGCACGCGGCCGGATCGGCCGCACCGCGGCCGGAGCAAGAGCAGACATCAATGCGCGCCTTGGGCGCCTCGGCCGCGGACAGCATCGGCGCAGTATAGCAAGGGCGGCGGAGGGGCAAAGCCGCGCCGCAGCCGCGGCAGCAGGACGGATGTCAGAGGTCTGACGACTCGGCAGCGCCGGCGCTGGCCCGGGCGACGATCTCGCTCCGCCGGAAGGCGTCGGCATGGAGCGGGTCGCGGAACCAGAATGCACTGCGCCTGAGCCAGACCGGTACTTCGATCACTCCCGCCACCCCGGCGCAGCGGCGCGCGGCGGCTTCGAGCTCGGGCACGAAGCGCTCGTCGAAGCCGCCGCTCTCGGGCACCCGCACCCATTCGCTCATGGGCCGCCATCCTCGGAATGGGAGCTGACGCTCGGCGGGATGATCAGGTCCTCGAGCCGCCGGCGCTCGTCGGCAAAACGCGCGAGGTCGCGCTTGTCGAAGCCGCGGTGGCCGAAGATCACCAGCAGCACGCGGAACGCCAGAAGCCACCAGAACAGCGAAATGACGCCGACGAACCAGTCGCCGAAAGTGCGGATAAGCGTGCCGACGGTGGCGCCGATCGCCGTTGTCCCGGTCAGGTTCGATACGGTGAGCAGGCCGGCGACGCTGAGGTCGCCGACGAAGAAGATCACCGTTTCGAACCAGGTCTCGCGATGCGGCGCGAAGACCACGCTCGCCGTCGCATCGCCCGCCGCGGCGAGGCAGTCGGTCTTGACCCATTGCGCGACGCGCTCGCGCGCCTCGGCGGTGAGCACCGCGCCGCTCTGATCGCGCCAGCGCCGCGCGCCGGTACGGAGCTCGGCGTCGCGGGCCCGCTCGGCGGCACAGGCAAACCAGCGGTGCGCGACGCCGCTGTCCTTGGCCACGCCGAGGCCTTTCGCGTAGATGACGCCGAGATAGAACTGCGCCGCCGGGTCGCCGCGGGCCGCGAGCGGCGCGAACTCGGCGATGGCCGCTTGGTAGTTCCCTTGCGCATAGGCCGTTTCGCCGGCGCGGAAATCCGCCGCTGCGGGCGAGGCCGTCGCCAGCAGCGTCGCGGTCGCCAACGCCATCCAAGACCGGAGCCGGGACATCTTCCCACCGTCTCAGTTTCGTCCCGGGCGCCGCTCCCCTACGCCCTTCGAATGGCATTGTCACAAAGTAGTCTAAACGGCGCGTAAAACGCCGAAATTATTTTTTAGATCAATATTTTATGGGGATTTTCTTGGCTTTTGATCCGAATTGCACGACACGCGGTTCGCCCACGGCCTGCCGGCAATCCCGCCGCGCACGGCGTTAGGCACCGGGCTGGGCCGGCTTGCGGATGATATGGTTGTAAATTATATATCATTTCGTAATATCACCGTCCGAGATTAAAGAACGAGCGATCAGCCATGGACATTCGCACGCTTTGCCTCGGCATGCTCAGCATGCGCGAGGCGTCGGGCTACGAAATCAAGAAGATGGTCGAGGGCCCGCTGCGTCACTTCTTCGACGCCAGCTATGGCTCGATCTACCCCGCCTTGAACCGGCTGACCAGGGAAGGGCTGGTCCAGGCGACCGCCTACGCGCAGGAGAAGCGTCCCGACAAGAAGGTCTATCGCCTCACCCCCATGGGCCGGCTGGCCTTCATGGAGGAGCTGATGCGCATGCCCGGCCGCGACCGCTTCCGTTCCGAGTTCATTGCCACCCTGCTGTTCGCCGACCTGTTGCCGGCCGCTCACCTGGCCAAAGTGATTGACGCGCGCATCAACGAGTATCGCGGCTGCATTACCGAGATCGAGGCGCGCGCGGGCGAGAGCCAGACCGCGGGGCAGCGTTTCGTGCACGGTCTCGGCCTCGCCGTTTACAGCGCCGCGCTCGCCTATCTCGAGGACAACCGCCACCTCGTCGAGGGCGAGGCGCTGCTCGCCACGGCCGGCCGCTAGGAGTCGGGCAAACGCGAAAGGGAACCGCCGTGCAACGCTCCCACCTCATCGCCGGCGCGCTCGCGCTCGGCGCCACCGGTTGGGTCCTGTCGGGCCAGTTCGACCTCGGCGCCGAAGACGGCAGCAATCGGCCCAAACCCGAGACCGTCGCCGCCGTTTCGCCGGTCGCCGATTCCCGCCCCGCCGTGCGCACGCGTGCCCTGGTCGCCCGGCCCTATCAGGTCGAGGTGGTGGCGCGCGGACGCACCGAGGCCGTGCGCAGCGTCGAGGTCAAGGCCGAGGTGCAGGGCCGCGTGGTCGAGATCGGCGCCGCCAAGGGCGCCCGGGTCAAGGCCGGCGACGTTCTTGTCCGCCTCGCCGTCGACGACCGCGCTGCCTGGCTGGCCGAGGCCGAGGCGCAATTGCGTCAGCGCCAGATCGAATACGCGGCCGCCAAGGCGCTGGCCGACAAGGGCTTCCGCCCCGAGACCAAGCTCGCCGAAGCGGGCGCGCTCCTCGATGCCGCCAGGGCGCGGGTGAAGCAGATGGAGATCCAGATCGGCAAGCTGACGATCCGCGCCCCCTTCGACGGCGTGGTCAACAGCCGCTATGTCGAGATCGGCGATTTCGTCAAGGACGCCAACCGCATCGCCACCGTGGTCGACGAAGATCCGTTCCTCGTCATCGCGCAGCTTTCCGAGCGCGAGGTCGGCCAGATCAAGCTCGGCGACCCCGGTCGCGCGACGCTGGTCGACGGCCGCACCGTCGAGGGGCGCGTGCGCTACATCGCCACCACCGCCGATCCGGCAACGCGGACCTTCCGCGTCGAGATCGCAGTGCCCAACCCGGCGCGCGACATGCGCGACGGCGTCACCGCCGAGCTGCGCATCGCCACCGCCGCGGTCATGGCGCACCTGGTCTCTCCCGCCATCCTGACCCTCGACGTGCAGGGCAAGGTCGGCGTGCGTGTCGTCGACGAAAGCGGCATCGTGCAGTTCCGCCCCGTGACGCTGGTCGCCGACGCCAACGACGGGGTCTGGATCGCCGGCCTGCCCGAGCGCGTCACTGTGGTCACGGTCGGCCAGGAAGCGGTCCGGGATGGCGAGCGCGTGCGCGTGACGCCGGAGGGCGCGGGCAAGCCGTCATGAGGGCGCTGATCGATGCCGCTCTCGACCGCTCGCGGACCGTGCTGGCGAGCCTGCTGCTGATCCTGATTGCCGGCACCATCGCCTATGTCGGCATCCCCAAGGAATCCTCGCCCGACGTCGACATCCCGATCATCTACGTCTCGGTGCAGCTCGACGGCATCCAGCCCGAGGACGCCGAGCGGCTGCTGGTGCGGCCGCTCGAGACCAAGCTGAAGACGATCGAGGGCGTCAAGGAGATGCGCTCGACGGCGAAGGAGGGCTTCGCCTTCGTGCTGCTCGAGTTCGATGCCGGCTTCGACGCCGACAAGGCCAAGCGCGACGTCCGCGACAAGGTCGACGAAGCGAAGAGCGAGCTGCCGGGCGACGCCGAGGAGCCGGTGGTCACCGCCGTCAACGTCAGCCTGTTCCCGGTCCTGGTGGTGACGCTGTCGGGCAACATGCCGGAGCGCGTGCTGGCCCGCGCCGCCTCCGACCTCAAGGACCGGCTCGAGGGCCTGCCCGGCGTGCTCGAAGCCGAGATCGTCGGCAAGCGCGAGGACCTGCTCGAGGTCATCGTCGATCCGGTGAAGCTCGAGGCCTACAACATCTCGCAGCTCGAGCTGATCAACGCGGTGACGCTCAACAACCGCCTGGTTCCCGCCGGCGCGCTCGACACCGGCCGCGGTCGCTTCTCGATCAAGGTGCCCGGCCTGTTCAAGGAGGCGAAGGACGTCCTCGAACTGCCGGTCAAGGTGAAGGGCGACGCGGTGGTGCGGCTCGGCGACGTCGCCACCGGCCGCCGCACCTTCAAGGACGCCACCTCCTACGCCCGCCTCAACGGCCGGCCGGCAATCGCGCTCGAGATCAAGAAGCGCGTCGGCCACAATGTCATCGAGACCATCGATCAGGTGCGCACCACCGTCGAGCAGGTGCGCGCCGCCTGGCCGGACGGCATCGACGTCACCTATACGCAGGACCGCTCGCAGCACATCCGCGACATGCTCGCCGACCTGCAGAACAACCTGGCCAGCGCCATCGTCATGGTGATGGTCGTGGTGGTGGCCTCGCTCGGCCTACGTTCGGCGACGCTGGTCGGCGTCGCCATCCCGACCTCGTTCCTGATGGGCATCCTGGTGCTGGCCGGGCTCGGCCTCACCGTCAACATCGTCGTGCTATTCAGCCTGATCCTCGCCGCCGGCAACGTCGTCGACGGCGCCATCGTCGTCACCGAGTACGCCGAGCGCAAGATGGCCGAGGGCGTCGACAAGCGCGCGGCCTACGCCGAGGCGGCGACGCGCATGGGCTGGCCGATCTTCGCCTCGATCGCCACCCAGGCCTGCGCCTTCATGCCGCTGGTCTTCTGGCCCGGCGTGGTCGGCGAGTTCATGAAGTTCCTGCCCATCACCCAGGTGGTGACGCTGACCGCCTCGCTGATCGTCGCGCTGGTCTTCGTCATGGTGCTCGGCGCCTATCTCGGCAAGCCGGCGACGACCGACGCGGCGACCGCCGCCTCGCTGCTCGCCGCCGAGCGCGGCGACCTGCGCGAGGTGCGCGGCTTCACCGGGCTCTACGTCCGCGTGCTCGAGCTGCTGGTGCGCCGGCCGGTGCTGGTCACGCTGGCGACGATTGCCGTGCTGTTCGGGGTGCAGGGCTACTACGCCACGCACGGCAACGGCGTCGAGTTCTTCCCCGACGTCGAACCCGAGCAGGCGCTGGTCAGCGTGCAGGCGCGGGGCAACCTGTCGGTCGACGAGAAGGACGCGCTGGTGCGCGAGGTCGAGGCGAGCGCGCTGCGCCAGCCCGGCATCAGCGCGGTCTATGCGCGTACCGGCGCGACGCCGCGCGGCGGCGACTTCGCCGAGGACGTGATCGGCGTCATCCAGCTCGAGTTCGCCGACTGGAAGTCGCGCCCCAAGGCCAACACGATCCTCGCCAACATCCGCGCCGAGACCGCCGCACTGGCCGGCATCTCGGTCGAGACGCGCAAGCCCGATGTCGGGCCGCCGACCGGCAAGCCCGTGCAGGTCCAGCTCGCCGCCCTCGAGCCCGCGCTGCTCGCCCCCGCCGCCGCCAAGGTGCGCGCCCAGCTCGATGGCATGCCCGGCTTGCGCGACATCGAGGACAACCGCCCGCTGCCCGGCATCGAATGGCAGATCAAGGTCGACCGCGCCCAGGCCGGCCGCTTCGGCGCCGACGTGACCGCGGTCGGCAACGTCGTCCAGCTGGTGACCAACGGCATCAAGGTCGGCGAATACCGCCCCGACGACGTCGACGAGGCCGTCGACATCCGCGTCCGCTTCCCGCTCGGCGAACGCAGCATCCACCAGCTCGACAAGCTGCGCGTGCAGACGCGCGACGGCCTGGTGCCGATCTCCAACTTCGTCCAGCGCACCGCCGAGCCCAAGGTCGGCACCATCACCCGCGTCGACGGCAAGCGCGTCATCGCCGTCAAGGCCGGCGTCGCCGACGGCGTGCTCGCCGACGACCAGATCCGCCTGGTCAAGCAATGGATCGCCGGCGCCGGCCTCGATCCGCGCCTCGAGGTCCGCTTCAAGGGCCAGGACGAGGAGCAGCGCAAGGCGGCCGACTTCCTGGTCAAGGCCTTCGGCATGGCGCTGTTCCTGATGGCGATCGTGCTGGTGACCCAGTTCAACAGCTTCTACCGCGCCTTCCTGATCCTCAGCTCGGTGGTGCTGTCGACGATCGGCGTCGTCGTCGGCCTGATCGTCACCGGCCAGACCTTCGGCATCGTCATGACCGGCATCGGCATCATCGCGCTGGCCGGCATCGTCGTGAACAACAACATCGTGCTGATCGACACCTATGCCGACTTGCGCCGCGCCGGCATGGAGCCGCGCGAGGCGGCGGTGCGCACCGGCGCGCAACGCCTGCGCCCGGTCTTCCTTACCGCCATCGTCTCGGTGCTCGGGCTCTTGCCGATGGTGTTCGGCGTGAACATCGATTTCGTGACGCGCGCGATCACCGTCGGGGCGCCGTCGACGCAGTGGTGGCTGCAGATCTCGACCGCCATCTCCTTCGGTCTCGGTTTCGCCACCGTGCTGACGCTGCTGGTGACGCCGAGCCTGCTGGTTCTCGGCGAACGCTCGACCTGGCAATGGATGAGGCGGCGGCGGCGGACCACGGCCGGCGACGAGCCGGCTTACGACGCGGCTGCCGCGCTGCGATCGGCGGCGGAATAGATCGCCGGCCCTCAGTGCAGCCGGCGCCCGGGCTCGTCGTCCGGCTCGGGCCTCGCCGCGGGGCCCGGGGGCGGCGTCGGCGCCGGCTCCCCGGCCAGCGGCCAGGGACGCTCGCCGCGCTGGCGGGCGTAGGACAGCGCGCTCAGCGGCAGGGTGGCGAGATAGACCAGGCCGACGCCGACCATCGTCACCCAGGGCTCGAGTACGAGCAGCGCGGCGAGCACGCCGACGACCAGCAGCATCGGCGTCACCAGGTCGCGCCGCACCCGCACCCGCTTGAAGGAATAGGTCGGCAGGCGCGACACCATCAGGCCGCCGACCACGAGCGCCCAGACCAGGTTGAGCCACGGCCAGCGGAAGACGTAGACGCCGGTCTCCAGCCACAGCATCAGCGGCAGCATGCTCAGCCCCGCGCCCGCCGGCGCCGGCACGCCGGTGAAATAGTCCCCCGCCCAGGCCGGCCGTTGCGGATCGTCGGTGGCGGTGTTGAAACGCGCCAGCCGCAGCGCGCAGCAGACGGCGAAGGCGAGCACCGCGATCCAGCCGATATTGCCGATATCGCGCAGCGTCCACAGGTAGACGAGCAGGACCGGCGCGACGCCGAAGCTGATGAAGTCGGAGAGCGAATCGAGCTCGGCGCCGAACTTGCTCGCCCCCTTGAGAAGCCGGGCGAGGCGGCCGTCGAGGGCGTCGAGGATGGCGGCGACGACGATCGCCGCGACGGCGATCTGCCAGCGGCCGAGCAGCGAGAAGCGGATCGCGGTCAGGCCCGAGCACAGCGCCAGCGTGGTCAGGATGTTGGGCGCCAGGCTGTTGATCGGCAGCTGGCGGAAGCGGCGGGCCCCGGGGCGCAGCATCAGAGCACCTCGCCGCTGCGCGCCGGCTCGCCGGAGGCGATGTCGGCGATCACCGTTTCGCCGCCGATCGTGCGCTGGCCGACGGCGACCAGCGGCGCCATGCCCTCGTCGAGATAGACGTCGACCCGGCTGCCGAAGCGGATCATGCCGAATCGCTCGCCGGTGCGCACCGTCTGCCCCTCGGCCAGGTCGCACAGGATGCGGCGCGCCACCAGGCCGGCGATCTGCACCAGCGCGAACTCCCGCCCCTCGGCGGTGGCGATGCGCACCGCCTGGCGCTCGTTGTCGGTGCTCGCCTTGTCGAGCGAGGCGTCGAAGAACTTGCCCGGCCGGTAGGCCAGCGCCACCACCCGGCCGGCCACCGGCACGCGGTTCACGTGGACGTCGAAGACGTTCATGAAGATCGAGATGCGCGGCCGCGGATCGGCGCCCATGTCGAGCTCGGGCGGCGGCACGGCGGGCTCGATGAGCCGGACCACGCCGTCGGCGGGCGCGACGACGAGGCCGGGCCGCGTCGGCACCGTGCGCGGCGGATCGCGGAAGAAGTAGACGCACCACAGCGTCAGCACCACGCCGATCCAGCCGAGCAGGTCGCTGAGCGCGAATAGCAGCAGCGTGGCGACCGCGAGAATGGCGATGAATTTCCAGCCCTCGCGGTGAATCGGCACCAGAACGGATCGGATGGCGTCCATGCGGTCGGTCTTTCCCCCGCCCCAGTCTAGCCAGCGCCGCCGGCGACGTTAAGCGGCTCGGCCGCGCGCTCTTCCATCGCCGCGCTGAGCCGCGCCTGGTACTCGGCCGCCTCCTGCTGGCGCCGCCACATCTCGGCGTAGAGGCCGCCGCGCTGGAGCAGGTCGCGATGGCGGCCGCGCTCGATGATCCGGCCCTGGTCGAGGACGATGATCTCGTCGGCGTCGACCACGGTCGACAGGCGGTGCGCGATCACCAGCGTCGTGCGCTGGGCCGATACCGCGCGCAGGCTCTTCTGGATCTCCTGCTCGGTGCGGCTGTCGAGGGCCGAGGTCGCCTCGTCGAACAGCATGATGCGCGGCCGCTTGAGGATGGTCCGGGCGATGGCCACGCGCTGCTTCTCGCCGCCCGACAGCTTGAGGCCGCGCTCGCCGACCATCGTCGCGTAGCCGTCGGGCAGGCGGGCGATGAATTCGTCGATCGCCGCCAGGCGGGCCGCCTCCTCCACCTCGGCATCGCTGGCCGAAGGGCGGCCGTAGCGGATGTTGTAGCGGATGGTGTCGTTGAAGAGCACGGTGTCCTGCGGCACGATGCCGATCGCCGCGCGCAGCGATTCCTGGGTCGCATCGCGGATGTCCTGGCCGTCGATCAGCACGCGCCCGCCGGTCACGTCGTAGAAGCGGAACAGGATGCGCGAGATCGTCGACTTGCCGGCCCCCGACGGGCCGACGATCGCCACCGTGCGCCCCGCCGGCACGGCGAAGCTGATCCCCTTGAGGATCGGCCGTCGCGCGTCGTAGCCGAACTCGACCTGGTCGAAGACGATCTCGCCGCCGGCGATCGCCAGCGGCCGCGCGTCCGGCCGGTCCTCGACCTCGCGCTCGACGCCGAGCAGTTCGAACATCTTCTCCATGTCGACCAGGCCCTGGCGAATCTCGCGGTAGGCGAAGCCGAGGAAGTTGAGCGGCAGGTAGAGCTGGATCAGGAAGGTGTTGACCATGACGAAATCGCCGACCGTCGCGCTGCCCGCGCGCATTCCGGACGCGGCCATCGCCATCACCGCGACCAGGCCCAGCGCGATGATCGCCCCCTGGCCGACATTGAGCGCCGACAGCGTGGTCTGGCTCTTGACGGCGGCGGCCTCGTAGCGGGCCATCGCTTCGTCGAAGCGGCGCCCCTCGTGCGCCTCGTTGCCGAAGTACTTGACCGTCTCGTAGTTGAGCAGGCTGTCGACCGCCTTGGTGTTGGCCTCGGTGTCGCGCTGGTTCATCTCGCGGCGGAACTTGGTGCGCCATTCGGTGATCAGCAGCGTGAAGACGACATAGCCGCCGATGGTGAGGAAGGTCACCGCGGCGTAGGCCGCGCCGAAGGTGACGAACAGGATGCCGCAGACCAGCGCGATCTCGAGCAGCGTCGGCAGGATGTTGAACAGCATGAAGCGCAGCACGAACTCGATGCCGCTGGTGCCGCGCTCGATCACCCGGCTCAAGCCCCCGGTCTGCCGCTCGAGGTGGAAGCGGAGCGAGAGGGCGTGCAGGTGCCGGAAGGTGGTCAGCGCGATGGTGCGGATCGCGCGCTGGCCGACCCGGGCGAAGATCGCGTCGCGCAGCTCGCCGAACACCTGCGCCGCGACGCGGGCGCCGCCGTAGGCGAGGATCAGGCCGAGCGGCAGCGCCAGCATCAGCCGCCCCGGCTCGGTCAACGCATCGACCGCCGCCTTGTAGAAGAACGGCACCGTCACGTTGACCAGCTTGGCCACAACCAGACAGCCGAGCGCGACCATCACGCGGGCGCGCAAGCCCCCCTCGCCTCGCGGCCACAAATAGGGCAGCAGCGAGAGCACGGTTTGCCCGGGATGGCGCCGCGGTGGCGCCGCGGGACGGAAGGTGGCCTGGTCGCGCATGGAACTCAGGGACGTTGAGCGGACAAGTATTTACAAGATATTAAACCAGAACGTGCTTCCATCGCCCGGCCAATCGAGGACGAAGCATGGCTGACAAGGGCAACCTGACGATCGAGGCGGCGCCGGAGGCGGCGCTCGACTGCGCCCGGCTGCTGGCCGAGGCCGAAGCCGGTCTCGCCCGCCTGCAGCGCCCGCCGCCGATTTCGTTCCGCTTCGCCTGGTGCCGGATTCCCTTTGCCGGCCGGATCGAGCGCGCCGGCGATCGGTTGCGGCTGCGCGTCGCCGGGGACCTCGGCCCCGTGCCGTATACCGCCGAGGGAGCGGACGTTCGCCAGCGGCTCTTGTCGCTGATCCGCTGGTCGCGGCGCGGCGGCGACTATGCGTTCGTGGCGAGCGAGCGCCATCATCTCAACCTCGTCGGCGAAACCGAAATCGCCGAGCCGATCACCGGCAGCGGCGTCCTTACCGGCGTCGCCCGCCTGCTGCTCGCCGCCCGCCCCCACATCCAGCTCGCCGGCGAGCAGCGCCACGGCCGGACGTCCGGGCAGGTTTGAATCCTCAATTCGTCCGCTGCGGCTCTTCGGGCTTGGGCAGCGCGAAGATCTGTCCCGGATAGATCAGGTCCGGATCGCGGATCTGGTCCTGGTTGGCGCGGTAGATGATCGTGTATTTGGGCCCCTCGCCGTAGATCCGCCGCGCGATGCGCCAAAGGCTGTTTCCCGGCTGCACCACGACGTTGCCGGCGCTGAAATCGATCTCGGCCCGGCTGGCGCGGCTGAACGGCAATTCGAGGCGCGAGGCGACCTTGCCGGCTTCCTCGACCTGGTCGATGCGCAGCGTGTAGACGCCCGGCGGCACCGCCTCGGAGAGTTGCAGCTGCCAGCGGCCCTTGGCGTCGGCGATCGCGGTGCCGACCGGCTGATTGTTGACATAGGTTTGCACGGTCGAATTGGGCGCCGCCCGGCCCGACAGCACCAGTTCGCCCTTCTCGTCATAGTCGACGGTGTCGAGGCTCAGTCCCCTGGCCTGCGGCAGACCGCGCTCGTCGCCCGGCACCTGCAGCAGCCGGCTGGCCCCGTGCTGGGGGGTCAGCACCGCGATCACCTGCTCGCCGGAAACCGGCTGGCCGGGGCGGCAATCGGGCACCACGACGACGACGACCGAATCGGATTCGACCGCCTTCTGGCCCGGCAATTCGGCCGAAAGGCCGAGCTCGCGCGTGCCGCCCTTCAGCGGCAGGTCGGGAACCATCGCCCATTCGCCCCGCGCGTCCGCCGTGACCCGGCCGATCTCCCCTTCCGGCGTCTTGACGGTGACCAGGGCGCCGGGCGCGGCGCGTCCGGCGATCACCGCCGTGCAGTCGCGACTTACCCGCACCACGTCGAAGCTGGGCCGCACCAGGAACGCGGTTTCCGCCCCCGGAGCGGGTGCTCCCGGCGGGGCGCCGTTCGGACGCGCCGCTTCCGGCAGCTTCGGCGCGGTGGCCTGTGGCGGCAAGGCGCGCCGGCCGATCTGGTCGCCGAAGAGCACGAATACCACGATGGCGGCCACGGCCAGCGCCGCCACGGCTATGACGGTCCGATTGCCACGCACGTCGAGCTTGTTCCAGATTGGGGCAAAGCGGCGAGAGCCTAGTACGCCCTCCCTGCCCAAGCAACCGGCGCCGACGGGCCCCATGCCGTCAGCGCTTGCCGATCCGGTTCTGAATCGGCTGCTGCGCCAGGATGTAGGTGGCAATGGCCTCGAGATCAACCTCGGACAAGTGCTTGAGCCCGTGCTCGACGGCCTCTTTCATGCTGCCCTGGACATTGTCGAAGTCGGGCTTTGTACCGGTCCGGAACAGCTCGACCAGCTCCGACTTGCTCCAATTGCCGATGCCGGTCTCCTTGTCCGGGGTGATGTTGGGAACCCGCTGCCCGTCTGGGCCGTCGGGCGTGCCGGCCAGGAAGCGGCCTGACCGCATGGCGCCGAGCGCATTGCGCGGCGTGTGGCATTCGCCGCAGTGGGCGAGCGCGGTCACAAGATAGGCGCCTCGACGGTGGTCGGCGGTCTTGGTCGGGTCGGCGACGAACTCGCCGGGCGCGAAAAACAGCCATCTCCAGACGCCGGCGAGCAGCCGCCAGCCGAAGGGAAACCCGACCTCGTGCGGCCGATTCGGCCGACGAACGGGGGGGCGCGACATCAGGTAGGCATAGATCGCCCGCGCGTCCGCCTCGTTCATGCGCGCGTAGGTGGTGTAGGGAAAGGTCGGATAATAGGCCGCTCCATCGGGTCGCACGCCGTGGCGCAAGGCGGCGAGGAACTGCGCCTCGTTCCAGCGGCCGATGCCGGTCTCGCGGTCGGGCGTGATGTTCGGGGTGAAGAACGTGCCGAACGGGGTTTTCAGGCCGCGCCCGCCCGACAGCTCGGCGCCGGCGGCGGCGAAATCGGTGTGGCAGGCGACGCAGCCGGCCGCCCGCACCAGATAGCCGCCCTGCACCGCCGGGTCCTCGGCGCGCGATGGCGCCGCCCCCGGCAGGACGAGGAAGACGGCCAGGACGGCCGTAACGACCGCGCCGCGCATCGCCGCCCTGCAATGGCGCGGGGCCGGTCGCCCGGCCCCGCGCCGTCGCCGTGACGGCAAGATCAGGTCTGCGGCTTGCGGTAGGTGTCGTGACAGCTGCCGCACACCTTGCCCGCGGCGCCGAGCGCCGGACCGATCTGCGCCTTGTCGCCGGTCCTGACCGCGGCCAGCAGCTTTTCGGCCTCGCCGGCGAGCGCATTCGCGCCCTTCTCGAAATTCGCCCGATCGCTCCAGATCTCGGGCTTGGCACGGCTGTCGCCGACTGCCGAGCCCGCCGGGAACAGCGTCGGCACCGCCTTGGCGGTGGCCAGCACCGTCTCGGCCGCCGCGACGGTGTCGGGGCCGTAATTCGCTTCGCCCTTGGCGACCTTGGAAATGGCGCCCATGGCACCGCCCATCGCCTTCATGTTGGCGACGCGCTTCTCGTAGGCGGCCTTGGCGTCCTGCGCCTGGCTCGGCGCCAGCGGCGCCGCCCCGACCATGGCGGCCAGCGCGAGGCCACCCACCACCATGAAAAACCGGAAAAGCCTGCCTTTCACTGCTGTCTCCCTCGTTGCTGATCGACCCGGAACGGTCGGTTGCCGCGCCCGACACGGATAACACTTGCCAGCGCCGGTTAATCCCGCGAAAAACCGGCCGGGGTATTGTTGCGCAGGCGCGGGATGAAAGGAACGCGCCCCGGCCTCGCCCACAGAAATTTGATCGCCCGAGCGGAAAACGCGGATGAGCCTTCTCGCCTCTCTTTGCCTCTATTGCGGCTCGGCCGGCGCCGTCGACGAACGCCATCGCAACGCCGCGGCGACGCTGGGCCGGCTCCTGGCCGAGAACGGCATCCGCCTGGTCTACGGCGGCGGGCGGATCGGCCTGATGGGCATCGCCGCCGATGCGGCGCTGGGCGCCGGCGGCGAGGTGATCGGCATCATTCCCGACCATCTCAACGACATCGAGGTCGGCCATCCCCATGTCACGGAGCTGCGCGTCGTCGGCAGCATGCACGAGCGCAAGCAGCTGATGTTCGAGTTGTCCGACGCCTTCGCCGTGCTGCCCGGCGGCATCGGCACCATGGACGAGACCTTCGAGATCATCACCTGGCGCCAGCTCAGGCTGCACGACAAGCCGATCGTGCTGATCGACGACCACGGCTACTGGGCGCCGTTTCTCGCCCTCATCGACCACATCATCTCCCGCGGCTTCGCGCGCCCGGCGATCCGCGACCTCTTCACCGTCGTCGGCCGCGTCGAGGACGTGATCCCGACGGTGCTGGCCGCCCCGGCGCCGCGCCGGCCCGAGCACGCCGAGCGGCTCTGAAGCGGCCCGAGACGGCCTTTTGCCGCGCCGGCACCGATGCTAATTTGACCGCCCTTTCCGTCCCCCCGTTCCCCCACCCGAGGCAAGGCATGAAGAAGATCACGGTTGCGAACCCGGTCGTCGAGCTCGACGGCGACGAGATGACGCGCATCATCTGGCACTTCATCAAGGAGAAGCTGATCCGGCCTTATCTCGACATCGAGCTGAAATACTACGACCTCGGCATCGAGCACCGCGACCAGACCGGCGACCAGGTGACGATCGACGCCGCCAACGCGATCAAGAAGTACGGCGTCGGCGTGAAGTGCGCGACCATCACTCCCGACGAGGCGCGGGTGAAGGAGTTCGGCCTCAAGGAGATGTGGAAGTCGCCCAACGGCACCATCCGCAACATCCTCGGCGGCACCATCTTCCGCGAGCCGATCATCTGCCGCAACGTGCCCCGCCTGGTGCCGCACTGGACCGATCCGATCGTGGTCGGCCGCCACGCCTACGGCGACCAGTACCGGGCGACCGATTTCCGCTTCCCCGGCAAGGGCCGGCTGACCATCCGCTTCGAGGGCGCCGACGGCCAGGTGATCGAGCGCGAGGTGTTCCAGGCGCCGGGCAGCGGCGTGGCGATGGCGATGTACAACCTCGACGATTCGATCCGCGACTTCGCCCGCGCCAGCATGAACTACGCGCTCGCGTGCGGCTGGCCGCTCTACATGTCGACCAAGAACACCATCCTCAAGGCCTATGACGGCCGCTTCAAGGACCTGTTCCAGGAGGTCTTCGAGCGCGAGTTCG
>CAYTWJ010000012.1:0-20767 GCA_964442055.1 uncultured Rhodospirillaceae bacterium
ACGGCTATCTGGTCGGCGACGGCACGCCGGCCGAGGTGATCGCCTCGCCGATCGTGCAGGAGGCCTATCTCGGCATGGGGGCGTCGGGCGATGTCTGAGCCGCTGCTCGCGCTGGCCGGGGTGAACACCCATATCGGCCGCTACCACATCCTGCAGGGCGTCGACCTGGCGGTGCCGCGCGGCCAGCTCACCATGCTGCTCGGCCGCAACGGCGCCGGCAAGACGACCACGCTGCGCACGATCATGGGCCTGTGGCGCGCCTCGGCCGGGCGCATCGCCTTCGACGGCCGCGATATCGCCGCCCTCGCCACCCCCGACATCGCCGGCGCCGGCGTCGCCTACGTGCCGGAGAACATGGGTATCTTCGGCGACCTCACGGTGCGCGAGAACCTGGTGCTGGCGGCGCGCTCGGGGCCGCTCGACCAGCGGCGGCTGAAGTGGATCTTCGGCCTCTTTCCGGCGCTCGAGAAGTTCTGGAACCTGTCGGCTGGCGCGCTCTCGGGCGGCCAGAAGCAGATGCTCTCGATCGCCCGCGCCATCGTCGAGCCGCGCCAGCTCCTGCTGGTCGACGAGCCGACCAAGGGGCTGGCGCCGGCGATCGTCAACAACATGATCGAGGCCTTTCGCGAGCTCAAGCGCACCGACACCACCATCCTGCTGGTCGAGCAGAACTTCACCTTCGCGCGCGCGCTCGGCGACAGCGTCGCGGTGATGGACGACGGCCGCATCGTGCATGCCGGCAGCATGGCGGCGCTGGCCGCCGACGGCGCGTTGCAGCAGAAGCTGCTCGGCCTCAGCCTCGGCGCCCACCAGTGACGCCGGAGGGAAGGCGATGAGCGCGGCGACCGACATGGGCAAGCGCGGCGACGGCGGCGCCGCGCCGGCTATCCTGCGCGCCGACCGGCTGCCGCTCCTGCTGGTGCCGGCGCTGGCGCTGGCCGCCTTGCCCTTCGTCGGCTCGCTGCCGTCGTGGGTCACGCTCACCGTCGCCGGCCTGGCCATGGGCATGATGATCTTCATCATGGCCTCGGGCCTGACGCTGGTCTTCGGGCTGATGGACGTGCTCAATTTCGGCCACGGCGCCTTCATCTCGCTGGGCGCCTTCATCGCCACGCTGGCGCTGCTGCCGCTCGGCCCCTGGCTGCAGTCGGATTCGGTCGGCCTGAACCTGGCGGCCATGCTCGTCGGCGCGCTGCTGGCGATGGCCGGCACCGGGGCGCTCGGCTATCTGTTCGAACGCCTGATCATCCGGCCGGTCTACGGCCAGCATCTCAAGCAGATCCTGATCACCATGGGCGGCCTGATCGTCGCCGAGCAGATGATCCACGTCCTGTGGGGCCCCGACCAGATCCCGCTGCCGCTGCCGGCGAGCTTCCGCGGCGCCTTCGTTTTCGGCGACGTCGCGGTCGAGCGCTACCGCCTGGTCGCGGTGCTGGTCGGACTGGCCGTCTTCGTCGCCATGTTCGCGGTGCTCAATCGCACGCGGATCGGCCTCCTGATCCGCGCCGGGGTCGAGAATGCCGAGATGGTCGAGGCGCTCGGCTACCGCATCCGCCGGCTGTTCGTCGCCGTGTTCATCGCCGGCTCGGCGCTGGCCGGGCTCGGCGGCGTGATGTGGGCCTTCTACCGCGAGACGCTCACCGCGGCGATGGGCATGGAGGTCATGGTGCTGGTCTTCATCGTCATCATCATCGGCGGGCTGGGCTCGGTCGGCGGCTGCTTCATCGGCGCGCTCCTGGTGGCGCTGGTGGCGAACTACACCGGTTTCCTTGCGCCCAAGCTGGCGCTCGGCTCGAACATCCTGCTGATGGTGCTGATCCTGCTGTGGCGGCCGCAGGGTCTCTACCCGGTGTCGAAGCGCTGAGGGAGGCGGGGAATGCTGCACACCCTGCTCTCGGGCGACTATCCGCGCAGCCGGCTGCTGGCGGCGGCGCTGGTCGCGGTGCTGGTCGGTCTCGCCTTCGCCCCCTTCCTGTTCCCCGGCACGCGGCCGCTCAATGTGGCGGCGAAGATTTGCGTCTTCATCGTGCTGGTGGCGTCCTACGACCTGCTGCTCGGCTACACCGGCATCGTCTCCTTCGCCCACACCATGTTCTACGGCATCGGCGGCTACGGTGTCGGCATCGCGCTTTACAGCTTCGGTCCGGGCTGGCTGCCGCTTGCGCTCGGCATCGCCGTGGCGCTGGCGCTCGCGGCGGCGCTGGCGCTGGCGATCGGCCTGTTCTCGCTCCGGGTGCGGGCGATCTTCTTCGCCATGATCACGCTCGCCGTCGCCTCGGCCTTCGCCATCCTGGCCTCGCAGCTCTCCTGGCTGACCGGCGGCGAGGACGGGCGCAGCTACAGCGTGCCGCCGCTGCTGCGGCCGGGCTTCCGCCTCTTCGAGCAGGAGGTGCTTGGCGTCAGCGTCAACGGGCGGGTGATCACCTACTACATCGTCTTCGGCGCGGCGCTCGGCCTCTTCCTGCTGATGCTGCGCATCGTCAATTCGCCGTTCGGGCGCGTGCTGCAGGCGATCCGCGAGAACGACTTCCGGGCCGAGGCATTGGGCTACCGCACCGTCATCTACCGCTCCGTCGCCAGCATGCTCGGCGCGGCCTTCGCGACGCTGGCCGGCGTGCTGATGGCGCTGTGGCTGCGCTATACCGGGCCGGATACCACGTTGTCGTTCTCGATCATGATCGACATCCTGCTGATGGTGGTTATCGGCGGCATGGGCACGCTCTACGGCGCGGTGCTCGGCGCCAGCATCTTCATCCTGGCGCAGAACTACCTGCAAAACCTGATGAGCGTGCTGAGCGACGCCACCTCCGGCGTGCCGGTCGTGCCGCAGCTCGTCCACCCCGACCGCTGGCTGCTCTGGCTCGGCGTGCTGTTCGTGCTCAGCGTCTATTTCTTCCCGACCGGGATCGTCGGCAAGCTGCGGGGGCGGCGATGAGCACGATGACATCGAACTACGTCACGGTGCTGGAGCGCGAGCTGCATTACACCGAATGGGGCAGGGGCAACGGCGACGCCGTCATCATGTGGCACGGGCTGGCGCGCACCTGCCGCGATTTCGACGACTTGGCCGCCGAGCTGGCGCCGCGCTACCGGGTGATCTGCCCCGACACCATCGGCCGGGGCCTGAGCCAGTGGAGCCCGCGTCCCGAGCAGGAATACTGCCTCGATTTCTACGGCCGGCTGGCGGCGGCGCTGGTCGACGCGCTCGGCATCGGCTCTCTGCGCTGGATCGGCACCTCGATGGGTGGTGCCATCGGCATCGCCGTCGCCGCCGGCGCGCTCAAGGGCCGCATCAGCCACCTGCTGGTCAACGACATCGGGCCGAAGATCGCCGACGCCGCGGTCGAGCGTATCCGCGCCTATGCCGGCAACCCGCCGCGCTTCGAGCGGGTGAGCGAGCTCGAGGCCTATTTCCGCACCGTCTACAAGCCGTTCGGCGCGCTCACCGACGCGCAGTGGCGCCGCCTCGCCGAGAGCTCGGCGCGGCGCGCCGAGGACGGCAAGGTGACGCCGCACTACGACCCCAGGATGGTCTACCAGTTCGTCCACCACCCCGAGGACTACGACCTCTGGTCGCATTACGACCGGGTGACGGCGAAGACGATGTGCCTGCGCGGCGCCGAGTCTGACCTGCTGCTGCCCGAGATCGCCGAAGCGATGACCCGCCGCGGGCCACGCTGCGAGCTCGTCACCATTGCGGGCTGCGGCCACGCGCCGGCGCTCAACGTGCCCGCGCACTATGCCATCGTCGAGCGCTTCCTCGCCGGCTAGAATGATCGGCGATCGCGCGGAGGACTGGCCATGCCGCTTACCTTCTACTACGCCTCGGGCTCGCCCTATACCTGGCGCGTCTGGCTCGCGCTCGAGCACAAGAGCCTCGCCTACGACTTCCGCCTGCTTTCCTTCGATAAGGGCGACCTGAAGACACCCCGGTTCCGCGCCCTCAATCCGCGCGGCAAGGTACCGGTAATCGACGATAACGGCTTCGTGCTCTACGAGTCGGCCGCCATCGTCGAGTATCTCGAGGACCGCTACCCGACGCCGGAACGGCCGCTCTTTCCCGCCGATTTGCGCCGGCGCGCCGTGGTGCGGCGCATGGTGCGCGAGATCGACGAATATTTCGCCGGCGCGCTGGAGCGGCTGCTCGACCAGATCTTCTTCACGCCGAAGGAGAAATGGGACGCGAACGCGATCGCCGACGCAGCCAAGGCGCTGCGTGACGAGATGGCGTTCTGGGAGGGCGGGCTGGCGGGCGAGTTTCTTGCCGGCGATCTTTCGGCCGCCGATTTCGCGCTCTATCCCCTGATCGCGCTGGTGCTGCGCGGCGAGCAGCGCCAGCCCGATCTCGGCCTCGGATTCAAGGCCGCGATCGGCGCGCGGCTCGGCGGCTGGATGCGGCGCGTCGAGGCGCTGCCCTATTTCGCCAAGACCCTGCCGCCGCACTGGAAAACCTGAGGCGCCTCACGCTCGCACCTCCGCCGGCATCAGGTGCAGGCCGTCGGCGAGCAGCGAGACGGTGATGCCTTCGCCCGGCGCCAGGGCGTTGCGCCGCGCCGCGTGCGTGGCGACGCTGAATTGCAATGAAAGGTCGGCGCGGCCGAAGGGGCGCATCGTCACCGTGGTGCTCTCGCCCAGCGTCGCCAGCTCGGCGACGGTGCCGGGCACCGGGTTCTCGCGCTCGCCGAGCGAGGGGCGGCCGCGCCGGTGCAGCACGACATGCGAGGGCGCGATCACCCACGCGACCCGCTCGCCCGGCGCGAAGACGGCGTTGTGGCGCGCCTCGAGCCGCTGGTCGTGCCAGGCCAGGTCGGTCAGGCCGGCCTCCGGCCGGTGGCCGACCACCCGCGCCTCGAAAATGTTGGTCAGGCCGACCAGGCGCGCCACCAGGCTGTCGACCGGGCGCAGCAACACCTCGGCCGGCGGGCCGCTCTGCAGCGTGCGGCCGCGATGCAGCACGGTCATGCGGTCGGCCAGGGCGGCGGCCTCGCCGAGGTCGTGGGTGACAAGGACGGTCGGCGCGTTGATCTGCCGGCGCAGCAGCGCGAGCTCGTGCTGCAGCTTGGCCCGGGTCACCTGGTCGACCGCTGCGAAGGGCTCGTCGAGCAGCAGCACCGCGGGCTCGCGGGCCAGCGCGCGGGCGAGCGCGACGCGCTGGCGTTGGCCGCCCGACAGCGCCGCCGGGCGGCGATGCTCGAGCCCGGCGAGATGCACCTGGGCGAGCAGCTCGCGCGCGCGCGCCTCGCGCTGGTCGCGCGGCCGGTGGCCGAGGGCGGAAGTCACGTTGTGCAGCGCCGACAGGTGCGGGAACAGGGCGTAGTCCTGGAACACCATGCCGACGCGGCGCTGCTGCGGCGGCCGGTCGACGCGCCGCGCGGTATCGAGCCAGACCTCGCCGTTGCAGGCGATGCGGCCGTCGGCGGGCGGGCTCAAGCCGGCGATCGCCCGCAGGATCGTCGTCTTGCCGCTGCCCGAGGGGCCGACCAGCGCCAGAACCTCGCCCGGGGCGCAGACGATTTCGGCATCGAGCGGGATCGGCTGCGCCTGGCGCAACCAGGCGGCGAGGCCGGCCGCGGGCTCAGCCATGGTGGTCGCGCCGGCGGGCCGCAAGCGCGTAGACGACGCCGATGGCGGCCAGGGACAGGGCGAGCAGCGCCAGCGACATCGTGGCCGCGGCGGCGTCGTCGAACGCCTGGACGCGGTCGTAGATCGAGATGGCGATGGTCTGCGTCTCGCCCGGGATCGAGCCGCCGACCATGAGGACGACGCCGAACTCGCCGAGCGTGTGGGCGAACACCAGCGCGAAGGCCGAGATCACCCCCGGCCAGGCCAGCGGCAGCTCGATGTGCCAGAAGGTGCGCCAATTGCTCAGGCCGCTGCACCAGGCGGCCTCGCGGACCTCGCGCGGGATGGCCTCGAAGGCGCGCTGCAAGGGCTGCACGGCGAAGGGCAGGTTGAAGACCAGCGAGGCGGTCAGCAGGCCGGCGAACGAGAAGACCAGCGTGTGGCCGAAAACCGCCTCGAAGGCGCGGCCGATCGCCGAGCCCCTGCCCATGGCCACCAGCAGGTAGAAGCCGAGCACCGTCGGCGGCAGCACCAAGGGCAGCGCGATCAGTGCCTCGACCAGCGCCTTGCCGCGGATGCGGCGCCAGGCCAGCGCCCGGCCGGCGAGTACCCCGATCGGCAGCAGCAGCAGGCAGGTCCAGGCGGCGAGCCTCAGCGAGAGGGAAAAGGCGGTCCAGTCCACGCGCCGCCTCAGCCGGTGGGCTCGCCGGGCAGGGCGAAACCGTAGCGCGCCAGGATCTCGCGCGCCGGCGGCGACTGCACGAACTCGTGGAAGCGGCGGGCCGCCGGGCCGGCGCGCTTCAGCAGCACCATTCGCTGGACCAGCGGCCGGTGCAGCTCGGCGGGAAGCAGCGCGAAGCTGCCGCGTCCGGCGACGTTGGGCGAGAGCGCCAGCGAATAGGCGATGATCGCCGCCTCGACCGAAGCGGAGGCGGCGAATTGCGCCGCCTGCGAGACGTTCTCGCCGAGAACCAGGCGCGGCACCACGCCGGCCCACAGGCCGCGGCTCTGCAGCGCCTCGCGCGCCGCCATGCCATAGGGCGCGTGTTCGGGATTGGCGATGGCCAGGCGCTTGAGGCGGCCGGCGGCCAGCGCCGCCGCCAGATCGGCCATCGCCGGCTCGGGCCTGATCGGCGAGCCGTGCGGAACGTAAAGGACGATGCGGCCGACCGCGTAGGGAACGCCGTCATCGACGGTCAGCCCCTCGGCGGCGAGCGCGGCGACATAGCGCTCGTCGGCAGACATGAACAGGTCGAACGGCGCGCCCTGGGCGATTTGCCGGCGGAAGTTGCCCGACGAGCCGAAGCTGAGCTTCACCGGCTCGGCCGTCGCCCGCGTGAAGGCGGCGGCGACTTCGCCCAAGGCGAACTGCAGGTCGGAGGCCGCGGCAACGAGAGGCGGCGACTGGGCGGCTGCCGGGCCCGAAGCCGTCAGGGCCGCGATCAGCGCCAAGACCGCCCAACGCATGGGATTCATGGTCGCTCCATCGCTATATCTCGTCGAATATAACGAGACCTGCCGCCGGCGCAACCGCTCCGGCCTCACCGGGCCTTGCGCGCGCCGGCCTTGACGAGATGGGGACGCGGCGGTCGGACATGCGCACCCGCGCCGCTGCCAACGAGTTCTTCCAGCGCGGCGAGGTGATCGCCCGCGTCGCGCTGCAGCCGCGCCTCGATGTCGCGGTAGCGGCGGACGACCTCGCGGCCGAGCTCGGTCAGCTCGGCGCCGCCGCCGCTGCGCCCTCCCGGGCTGGTGCGCACCAGCTCGGCGCGAAATCCCCGGTTGAGGTCGTCGATCAGCAGCCAGGCCCGGCGGTACGACATGTCCAGGCTGCGCGCCGCCGCCGAGATCGAGCCCGACGCGGCAATCCCCTCGAGCAGCGCGATCTTGCCATGGCCGAGCGCCAGGCCGCCCTCGAAGCCGATGCGGAAGCTGAGCCGCGGCGTCATTGGCCTTGTCCGTAGAGGCGCGCCGGATCGACCTCGACCGCGGCGATCGTTTCCAGCCGGTCGCCGCGGACGGCGCGGAAGAAGCAGCTGCGCCGCCCGGTGTGGCAGGCGACGCCGGTCTGGTCGACCAGCACCAGCAGGGCATCGCCGTCGCAATCGAGGCGCAGTTCGACCAGCCGCTGCGTCTGGCCCGAGGTCGCGCCTTTGCGCCACAGCTCGCCGCGCGAGCGCGACCAGTAGCAGACCTGGCCGGTGCGCAGCGTCTCCTCGATCGCCGCACGGTTCATCCAGGCGAGCATCAGCACCTCGCCGCTGTCGTGCTGCTGGGCAATCGCCGGAATCAGACCGGCGGGATCGAACTTGAGCGCGGGCAGCAGGCTGGCAACAGCGGCGGCGGACATGGCTCGTCTCTCCGGGGCGGCTGCTTTCCTTATAGCGCATCCTTGCGTGGCGGTCGCCAGACCGGGCGGAACAACGGATCCTTAACCAATGCAATGCAGCATGGGCACGACCCGGAGTTGAACAGCTGCCGAGCGAGCGATCAGATCGACGCCCCGACCATGCGTCGCTTGACCAGGACATTCGCCATCGTCAGCGCGCCGCTGATCGCCGCGGCGGCGCTTCTGCTCGGCCACCTCTACCAGCAATCCGCGGTGAGCGACCTGCGGCGCATGGCCGAGCTCAACAACGTCGCGCTGACCCGGGCCATGAGCGCCAGCCTGCTCGGCGAGCTCACGCCGCTGCTCGACCAGCCGGCCGACGCCGCGGTCATGCGCAACCATCCTGCTCTCGCAGCGCTGCGCGCGGCCGCGCTGCAACAGATGAGCGGTCAAGCGGTGGTCAAGATCAAAGCCTACGATCTGCTTGGCCGTACCGTCTTTTCCACCGATCCGAGCCAGATCGGCGAGGACAAAAGCAACAATCGCGGCTTCGTCGCCGCCCGCGACGGCCGTGTCGTCAGCGACCTTACTCACCGCGACGCATTCGATTCCTTCGAGGGCACGATTGCCGATCGCGACCTGCTGTTCAGCTACATCCCGATCTGGCAAAACGGCGCGCAGGGGCCGGTGCGGGGCGTGTTCGAGATCTACTACGACGTCACCGCCCTGATGCGCCGCATCCAGCTCACCCGGACCGCGCAGATCGCGGTCACGGCGCTGGTCCTCGGCGCGCTCTACCTGGCGCTGCTGTTCACGGTGGCGTGGGCGGAGCGCGCGCTGCGCCGCCGGCACGACGAGAACCTGGCGCTGGCCGCCAGCGTGGCACGGGCCGAGGCCGCCAACCGCGCCAAGTCCGACTTCCTCGCCAACATGAGCCACGAACTGCGCACGCCGCTCAACGCCATCATCGGCTTCAGCGAGGTCATCAAGGACGGATTGCTCGGCGCCTGTCCCGACCGCTATTCCGAGTACGCGCGCGATATCCACGCCGCAGGCAAGGACCTGCTCGGCGCCATCGGCGACATCCTCGACCTGGTGCACGCCGAGACGGGCGAGATCGAAATGCACCGCCATGCGGCGGACATCGGCGCACTGGTCGGCGAGGCGATCGACGCCGCCGCCGCGCGGGCGCGGCAAGCCGGCGTGCAACTGAGCCAGGACGTCGAGAAAGGGATCGGCAGCGTCATGGCCGATGCCCCGCGGCTGAAGCGGGCGATCGCGAACTTGATCGGCAACGCCCTCAAGTTTACGCCCGCGGGGGGCACAGTCGTGGTCGCCGTCCGCACGGAGCAAGGCGGGAAGGCCGTGGTGATCGAGGTCAGCGATACCGGAATCGGCATGGTCCCCGAGCAGATCCCGTTGGCGCTGGCGCCATTCGGCCGCGCCGAGAGCGCCGAGACGCGGCGTTTCGGCGGGCTTGGCCTCGGTCTGCCGCTGACCCGCCGCTACGTCGAACTGATGGGCGGCGAGTTGCAGCTTGCGTGCGCGCCGGGGCAGGGCACGCGAGCGCGCATTGTGCTGCCGACCCCCGCATTGGCCGCAGCCGCCTGATCGCCCTGCGTCACGGCTGACCGCCGAGGCAGTCGGAGACGGCGCGGGTCAGCTTCTCCATCACCTTGAAATAGGCATCGGGACCGGGCGCGATTCCCGCCCCGAGCGGGTCGAGAACGCCGTGGCGTGGCCCGCCGTCGCCGCCGACCAGGGCATCGACGACGCGGGCATCGAACTGCGGCTCGCTGAACACGCAGCGGGCGCCGCGCGCCTTGATCGTGTCGCGGATTTCGCGCAGCCGCCGGGCGCCGGGCTTGCGCTCGGCGCTCACTGTCACCGCGCCGACCGCGGTCAGGGCATAGCGGACCTCATAGTACTGGTAGGCGTCATGGAAGACGACGAAGGGAACACCCCGCAGCGGCGCCAGTCGCGCGGCCAGGTCGGCGTCGAGCCGGTCGAGGCGGGCGCCGAGCGCCTCGGCATTTTGCCGGTAGGCGGCGGCGTTCGCCGGATCGCGATCGGCCAGCGTCGCGGCGGCGACTGTGGCGATGGCCTTGGCATTCATCGGATCGAGCCAGACATGGCCATCGGTCTCGTCGGCTGCATCATGGCCGTGATCGTGATGGGCCCATTCCGGTCCCTCGCGCACCGGCAGCAGGCTGAGGCCGGGGGCGGCAGTCAGTTTGACGATGTGCGCCCTGGCGGCGAGCGTGCGCAGCGGCTTGGGGAGAAAGCTTTCGATCGTCTCGCCGACCCAGAAGACGAGCTCCGCTTCCGTCAGCAGGCGCGCCTCCGAAGGCTTGAGCGAGGCGGTGTGCTCGGAAATCGCCGCGGAGAGGAGAAGGTGCGGCTCGCCGATTCCGGCCATGACGCCGGCGACGATGGAATGGACCGGGACGATGCTGGCGACCACCTTGGGCGGTTCGCTTCGGGCCGCGGCGGGGACGGCGAGGGCGAGAACAAAAGCTGCAAGCGCCGCGTATCGCATGGCACAACTCTTTTCGACCGATAATCATGATATGTTATATAATAACATTTTCTTCTGAAAGGGTCCCGCATGGCCAACAGGCGCCCCGAGCTAAGCACGGCCTCGCCTGGCTCAAGCCTTGGCCGCAGCCATGACCACGCCCAGTGCGTCGCCGAGGCGCTGGGAGCGGCGGCGGCGGTGTGCAGCCGGCGCGGCGCGCGGCTCACCGAACTGCGCCGGCGGGTGCTCGAAATCGTCTGGGGCAGCCACCGGCCTATCGGCGCTTACGAGATTCTCGGCCGGCTGGCCGCCGAGGGTCGCGGCGCGGCCCCGCCAACGGTCTACCGGGCGCTGGATTTCCTGCTCGAACAGGGCCTGGTGCATCGCATCGCTTCGCGCAACGCCTATCTCGGCTGCCCGTCGCCGGGCCACGCGCAGGACTGGCAAGTGCTGATCTGCCGGGATTGCGGCCATGCCACCGAGATCGCCGACGGCGGAGTCGCCGCCGCGATCCGTTCGGCCGCCGGCGGCGCCGGCTTCGCCGTCGAGCGGCAGATGGTCGAGGTGCTCGGCCGCTGCCGCGACTGCGCGCCGGAGGCGGGCACGTGAGCGAGCCGCTGGTTGCGGTGAGGGGGCTGGTGGTCGCCCGCGCCGGCGAGCCGATTCTCGACCGTGTCGACATCGCGGTCGCGGCCGGCGAGATCGTCAGCCTGATCGGCCCGAACGGCGCCGGCAAGACGACGCTGGTGCGCGCCATTCTCGGCCTGATCGCCCCGGATGCCGGCGATGTGCGGCGGCGGCCGGGCCTCAGGATCGGCTACGTGCCGCAGCGGGTGCAGATCGACCCGATCCTGCCGCTGACCGTGCGCCGCTTCATCGCGCTCGGCGGGCGGGCCGCCGCTGCCGACCATGCCCGGGTTCTGGATGAGGTCGGGGTTCCGCACCTCGCCGGGCGCGCGCTGGCCGAGATTTCGGGCGGCGAATTCCAGCGTGCGCTGCTCGCGCGGGCTTTGCTGCGCCAGCCCGACCTTCTGGTTCTGGATGAACCGGTGCAGGGGGTCGACGTCGCCGGGCAGGCCGAGATCCACGACCTGATCGCGCGCATCCGCGACCGGCGGCATTGCGGCGTCCTGATGGTTTCGCACGACCTGCACATGGTGATGGCGGCAACCGACCGCGTCGTTTGCCTCAACCATCACGTCTGTTGCGCGGGGCATGCCGACGCGGTGAGCCGGCATCCGGAATACATCGCCCTGTTCGGGCCGCGGATCGCCGAGACGCTGGCTCTCTATGCGCACCATCACGATCACGCGCACGACGCCCACGGCGACGTGGTGCCGCTCGATCGCGCCGCCGAACCCGGGCGGCATCGCCATGGATGACTTTCTCGTACGCGCGCTGGTCGCCGGCCTCGGCGTCGCCATCGTCGCCGGCCCGCTCGGCTGCTTCGTGGTCTGGCGGCGGATGGCCTATTTCGGCGACACGCTCGCGCACTCGGCCCTGCTCGGCATCAGCCTCGGCTTTCTGGTCGGGCTCGACCTGAACATCGGTGTCGCCGCGGTCTCCCTGGCAGTGGCGTTGCTGCTCGCCGGGCGCCGGCAGAGGCGACAGCTCTCGGACGACACGCTGCTCGGCATCCTCGCCCACAGCACGCTGGCGCTGGGCCTGATCGTCGCGTCCTTCCTCGAGCGGGTGCGCATCGACCTGATGGCCTATCTGTTCGGCGACGTTCTCGCCGTGTCGCCTGCGGACCTGCTCTGGATCTGGGGCGGCGGCGGCGCGGCGCTGGCGCTGCTCGCCCTGGTCTGGCGCTGGCTGCTCGCCATCACCGTGCACGAGGAGCTGGCCCAGGTGGAGGGCGTGCCCGTCCGGCTGGCGCGAACCGCCTTCATGCTGCTGATCGCGCTGGTCGTCGCGGTGGCGATGAAGATCGTCGGCGTCGTGCTGGTCACGTCGCTGCTGATCATCCCGGCGGCGGCGGCGCGCCGCTTCGCCGCCTCGCCCGAAATGATGGCCGTGGCGGCCGCGGCGATCGGCGCCGTCGCCGTCGGCGGCGGCCTCGGCTTCTCGCTCGCCTGGGACACGCCCTCGGGACCGTCGATCGTGGTCGCCGCCGCCGGCCTGTTCCTGCTGGCCTCGCTCGCGCGCGGCGGGGTCGTCGGCAATCCGTTCAGGCGTTCGCCCTGAGGCGGGCGAAGCCCGCTTCCAGATCGGCCTTGAGGTCTTCGACCGCCTCGAGGCCGATGTGCAGCCGGATCAGCGGGCCGTGTCCTTCCCAGCGCGTCGCACTGCGCGACCTGGCCGGCTGCGCGGGCACCACCAGGCTTTCGAAACCGCCCCAGGAATAGCCGAGGCCGAACAGCTCGAGCCCGTCGATCATCGCCTCGACCGCGGCTTCGGGACAGGGCCTCAGTTCGACCGAGAACAGGCCCGAGGCGCCGCTGAAATCCCGCCGCCACAGGGCATGCCCCGGATCGTCGGGCAACGCCGGGTGGAGGACGCGCGCCACTTCCGGCCGCCCCTGCAGCCACTCGGCGACGGCGAGGGCGTTTTCCTGATGGCGGGCGAGGCGGACCGCCAGCGTGCGCAAGCCGCGATGGCCGAGATAGGCTTCGTCCGGGCCGATGCTCAGACCAAGCTGGCGGTAGGCGTCGCGCAGCCGCGGCCAGGCCTCGCGCGTGGCGGTGGCCAGGCCGAGCATGGCGTCGGAGTGGCCGACGATGTACTTGGTGCCGGCAATGATCGAGACGTCGACGCCGAGCCGCAGCGGCTTGCAGAAAAGCGGCGTCGCCCAGGTGTTGTCCATCACCACGATGGCGCCGGCCGAGTGCGCGACTTCGGCGATCGCCGGGATGTCCTGCATCTCGAAGGTGAGCGAGCCCGGCGATTCGACGAATACCACCCGGGTGTTCGCCCTGAGCAGCCGCCGGATGCCGGCGCCGATCAGGGGATCGTAGAACCCGGTCTCGACGCCAAGGCGGGCCAGCATCGTGTTGCAGAAGATCCGGGTCGGTGCATAGACGCTGTCGGTCACCAGGATGTGGTCGCCGGCGCGGGCGAAAGCGAGCAGCGTGCCGGTGATCGCCGCCAGGCCGGAGGGGTAGGCAAGGGTCCGGTGGCCCCCCTCGAGAGCGGCGATCGCGTTCTCGAGCGCGAAGGTCGTCGGCGTGCCGCTGCGGCCGTAGACCAGCCGCTGCTCGTCGCGCTCGCGCGCCGCCTGCGCGGCCTTCAACTCGGCGACGCTTTCGTGCAGCACCGTCGAGACGTGATAGACGGGCGGGTTGACGGCGCCCTCGTAGCGTTCCGGCTCGCGCCCGGCGATGACTATCCTGGTTTCGTCCTGCATGACGGCCTGTCGGCACCCCCGGGCTTTTCCCGGCCGCACGGCGGCGGCAAGGGTTGTTACGGCATTTTTCCCTGTGCTACCTTGCCTTTAGAGGACGGCGCGGGCAACCGCAGCTTGGTCCCGACGGCCAACAGGGAAGGCACGCGAATGAAACTCCATCTCACCGCTGCGGCGGCGACTGTCGCCGCCCTTGCTTTCGCCGGTCCGGCGTTCGCCGGGCCGACCCTCGATGCGATCAAGCAGCGCGGCGAAGTGCGCTGCGGTGTCAATACCAGCCTGGCCGGCTTCTCGCAGCCGGACGCCCAGGGCCGCTGGACCGGACTCGATGTCGACGTCTGCCGGGCCATCGCCGCCGCGGTGCTCGGCGACGGCGGCAAGGTGAAGTTCATGCCCTACAACGCCCAGCAACGCTTCCCGGCGCTGCAATCGGGCGAGGTCGACATCCTGTCGCGCAACACCACCTGGACGCTGACGCGCGACACCGCGCTCGGGCTCAATTTCGCGGGGGTGACCTATTACGACGGCCAGGGCTTCATGGTTCCGGCCAAGCTCGGCGTGAAGAGCGCCAAGGAGCTGAACGGCGCCACCGTCTGCGTGCAGCCGGGCACCACCACCGAGCTCAACCTGGCGGACTTCTTCCGCGCCAAGAAGATGCAATTCAAGCCGGTGGTCATCCAGGAGCTGGCCGAGGTCGAAAAGGCCTTTTTCGAGGGCCGTTGCGACGTCTACACGACCGACGCCTCGGGCCTCGCCTCGACGCGCGCCGCCAAGGCCGGCAACCCCGCCGATTACATCATCCTGCCCGAGATCATCTCGAAGGAGCCGCTCGGGCCGGCGGTCCGCCACGGCGACGACCAGTGGTTCGACATCGTCAAGTGGACGGTGTTCGCCCTGCTCGAGGCCGAGGAATACGGCATCACCAAGGCCAATGCCGACCAGATGAAGGCGAGCTCGACCGATCCCAACGTCAAGCGCCTGCTCGGCGCCACGCCGGGCATGGGCAAGGCGCTCAACCTCTCCGAGGACTGGGCGCTCAACGCCGTCAAGGCGGTGGGCAATTACGGCGAGATCTTCGAGCGCAACGTCGGAAAGACCACGCCGCTGAAGCTCGAGCGCGGCCTCAACGCGCTCTGGACCCAGGGCGGCCTGATGTACGGCATGCCGGCACGGTGATGCGGATCCGGTCGCTGCCGGCCCCCGCCGGGGCCGGCAGCGGCGTCCGTTTCGGGCCAGGCTGAGAGGGGCCGGCGATGGCCCTGGCCGACCGCAATCCGCGACCGAGACCCACCCCGGCTTTGCCCAAGGGGGCGTGGTGGAACGACCGCGACGTGCGCGCGGTCATCTACCAGGTCGCGGCCATCGCCGCCGTGGTCTTCGTCGCCTGGTACCTGGTCTCCAACACGCTGGCCAACCTGGCGGCCCGCAACATCGCCACCGGTTTCGGCTTCCTCGGGCGCGAGGCCGGCTTCGCCATCAGCGAGGGGCCGATCGACTACACCCCGGCCGACTCTTACGCCCGCGCCTTCGCCGTCGGGCTGCTCAACACGCTCAAGGTGTCGCTGATCGGGATCGTGCTGGCCACCGTGCTGGGCACGGTCGTCGGCATCGCCCGGCTGTCATCGAACTGGCTGATCGCCCGGCTGGCCTCGGTCTACATCGAGGTGGTGCGCAACATCCCGCTCTTGCTGCAGCTGCTGTTCTGGTACGGGCTGCTGATCGCGCTGCCGGCGGCGCGTCAGGCGCTGAGCCCGGTGCCCGGCGTCTTCCTGTCCAATCGCGGCCTGCGCTTCGCCGTGCCCGAACACCATCCCGTGCAGGTTTGGATGGCGGCGCTGTTCCTGGTCGGGATCGGCCTCGCCGTCGGATATTACCTGTGGGGCCGGCGCCGCCAGAGCGAAACCGGCAAGCCGTTTCCGCTGTTCCTGCCGACGCTCGGCTGGCTGCTCGGCCCGCCGCTCGTCGCCTTCCTGGTCGCCGGCGCGCCGCTCAAGATGGACATGCCCGAGCTGCGCGGCTTCAACTTCCAGGGCGGCGCCGAGATCAGCCCCGAGTTCACCGCGCTGATCGTCGGGCTGGTCACCTATACCGCCGGCTTCATCGCCGAGAACGTCCGCGCCGGCATCCTCGCCGTGTCGCACGGCCAGTGGGAGGCGGCGCGCGCGCTCGGCTTGAAGCCCGGCTACGTGCTGCGGCTGGTGATCCTGCCGCAGGCGCTGCGCGTCATCGTGCCGCCGATGACCAGCCAGTACCTCAACCTGACCAAGAACTCGTCGCTGGCGGTGGCGATCGGCTATCCCGACCTGGTGTCGATCGCCAATACCAGCATCAACCAGACCGGCCAGGCGATCGAGGGCATCGCCATCATCATGGCGGTGTACCTGACGATCTCGCTGGCGATCTCGGCGTTCATGAACTGGTACAACAAGCGCATCGCGCTGGTGGAGCGCTGAGATGAGCGCCGCCGAGCCCGTCGCCGCCGCACCGCGCCAGCCGCCGGCGAGCGCGGCCGGCGTCGTCGCCTGGCTGCGCGCCAACCTGTTCAGCACCTGGTACAACGCGCTGCTGACGCTCGCTGCCGTGTGGCTGATCTACCAGGCGCTGACCGGCGTCCTGAACTGGGCCCTGCTCAACGCCGTCTGGACCGGCGGGTCCGAGGACTGCCACGCGGCGCGCGGCGTCGGCGCCTGCTGGACGGGGATTCGCGAGAAGCACCGCTTCGTCCTGTTCGGCACCTATACCTACGAGGAGCAATGGCGGCCGCTGGCGGCGATGCTGCTGTTCTTCGCCCTGCTGCTGGTCAGCTGCTACCGCCGCTTCTGGAGCCGCTGGCTGGCCGTCGCCTGGGCCGTCGGCCTGGCCGCCATGTTCGTGCTCATGCTCGGCGGCGTGTTCGGCCTGACCCTGGTGCCCAACTCGCTGTGGGGCGGCCTGCCCTTGACGCTGATGCTGGCGGTGGTCGGCATCGTCGCGGCGTTCCCGCTCGGCATCGTGCTGGCGCTCGGCCGGCGCTCGCACCTGCCGGCGATCCGCGCGCTCAGCGTCACCTACATCGAGCTGATCCGCGGCGTGCCGCTGATCAGCCTGCTGTTCATGGCCTCGGTGATGTTCCCGCTCTTCCTGCCAGAGGGCGTCACCATCGACAAGCTGCTGCGCGCCCAGGTCGGCATCATCCTGTTCACCGCCGCCTATCTCGCCGAGGTGGTGCGCGCCGGGCTGCAGGCGATCCCGCGCGGGCAGTTCGAGGCGGCGAGCGCGATGGGGCTCGGCTACTGGCAGTCGATGCGCCTGGTCATCCTGCCGCAGGCGCTCAAGCTGGTGATCCCGCCGATGGTCAACAGCTTCATCTCGACCTTCAAGGACACCTCGCTGGTCATCATCATCGGCCTGTTCGACCTGCTCAACACTGCGCGCACGGCGATGAACGACCCGCTCTGGCGCGCCTTCCAGACCGAGGCCTACATCGTCGCCGGGCTGATCTTCTGGGTGTTCTGCTTCTTCATGTCGAAATACAGCCAGTATCTCGAGCGCCTGCTCGAGACCGGCCACCGCCGGCGCTAGGAGACAAGGAATGCCTGAGGCCACGGAGCCGCCGATCGTCGTCCTCGACAAGGTCAACAAGTGGTACGGCGACTTCCACGTGCTGCGCGACATCGACCTGATGGTCGACAAGGGCGAGCGCATCGTCATCTGCGGCCCGTCGGGCTCGGGCAAGTCGACGATGATCCGCTGCATCAACCGGCTCGAGGAGCACCAGGCCGGACGCATCGTCGTCGACGGCATCGAGCTGACCAACGACCTCAAGAACATCGAGGCGATCCGCCGCGAGGTCGGCATGGTGTTCCAGCACTTCAACCTGTTCCCGCACCTGACGGTGCTGGAGAACTGCTGCCTCGGCCCGGTCTGGGTGCGCAAGATGCCGCGCAAGGAGGCCGAGGCGGTCGCCATGCGCTATCTCGAGCGGGTGCGCATCCCCGACCAGGCGAAGAAGTTTCCGGGCCAGCTCTCGGGCGGTCAGCAGCAGCGCGTCGCCATCGCCCGCGCGCTGTGCATGAGCCCCAAGATCATGCTCTTCGACGAGCCGACCTCGGCGCTCGACCCCGAGATGATCAAGGAGGTGCTCGACGTGATGATCTCGCTGGCCGAGGATTCCGGCATGACCATGCTGTGCGTCACCCACGAGATGGGCTTCGCGCGCACGGTGGCGCACCGCGTCATCTTCATGGACCGCGGCGAGATCATCGAGCAGAACGCGCCCGAGGAGTTCTTCAAGAACCCGAGGAGCGAGCGCACCAAGCTGTTCTTGAGCCAGATCCTGGCGCATTAGCGCGGCGGCGGGGGCAGGCCATCGGTCAATGGCATTTCGCCGGCGACAAGTCGCCGAGACTTGCCGGGCTGCCGAAAGACTCTGTGGCTCGTCCTCGCGCTTCGACAGGCTCAGCGTGAGGACGAGCATTTCTAAGAGACCGTTTGAGAAAGGGGATTCCCTTGGAGGCGCGTTCGTGATTCACACTTCGGATGTGGACACGAGAGACGCGAGGCCGCATGGCCGCGATCGAGAGGAAGACCAAGCGGTATCCGACCGATCTCACCGACGAGGAATGGGGACACATTGCGCCGCTGCTGCCGGCGCCGCCCAAGCGGGGCCGCAAGCCGGAGGTTGACCTGCGCGAGGTGCTCAACGCGATCCGGTACATGACGCGCACGGCGGGCGGGTGGCGCATGCTGCCCAAGGACTTTCCGCCTTGGCAGACGGTCTATTGGTGGTTCCGGCGCTTCGTGCGGCTGATGCTGTTCCGCACCATCCACGACATCGCGCTGATGATGGACCGCGAGCGCGCCGGCCGCGAGGCCAGCCCGAGCGCGGGCGTCATCGACAGCCAGACGGTGAAGGCGCCGGCGCCGGGCGCCAAACGCGGCTACGATGCCGCCAAGAAGACGGTCGGCCGCAAGCGACACGTCGCTGTCGACACCGATGGCCGCCTACTGATGGTCAACCTGACGCCGGCCGACATCTCCGACAGCGCGGGCGCGCAGATGATCCTCGACGCCATCCGCAAGCGCTGGCCCTGGATCAAGCATCTGTTCGCCGATGGCGCCTACGACCGGACCCAGCTCATGGACAAGGCCGCCTTCCTCGACTTCGTCATCGAGGTCGTCCGCCGCATCGTCAAGGATCCAGGCTTCAAGGTGTTGCCGCGACGATGGGTCGTCGAGCGCACCTTTGGCTGGCTCACGCGCTGGCGCCGGCTCGTGCGAGACTACGAGCAGCGTCTCGACGTCTCCGAAGCCATGATCCACGTCGCCATGGGCAGCCTCTTGCTACGCCGTCTCTGCCACTGACGTCATTCTCAAACGGACTCTAAGAAAGTCCGACCTCACCCTGAGCTCGTCGAAGGTGAGGTCGAGGACACGATAGAGACTTTCAGCAGCCTGCAAGAGCGGCGCTTTGTCCGCAGCTCTTCGCGCCCCGTCTCACACCCGCGGATCGAACACCACCTGCCGCGTCGCCACCGGGCGGAAGCCCATGCGCTGGTAGAGCCGCAGGGCGGCGGGGTGGTCGAGATTGCACGTGTTGACGCGGAAGACGCTCGGGCCCCGGCGCATCGTCTCGTCGACCGCCCAGCGCAGGAAGTAGCGCCCGAGGCCGCGGCCGAGGAACTCCGGCAACAGGCCGAAATAGGCGAGCTGCGCCTCGGGCCAGCGGCGGAAGTCGAGCTCGGCGAAGCCGGCCGGCACGCCGCCGGCATAGAGGACGTAGATCTCGACCCGCTCGTCGCCGATGATGCGGGCGAGCTCGGCGTCGCCTAGCCGCTTGCGGTCGACCCACAGCCAGGGGGCGCCGACGGCGTCGTAGAGCCAGCGGTAGAAGGACAGCGGCGGCGCTTCCGCGCGCAGCAGCGCCAGCCTGCGTCCGGCCGGCGGCGGGTTGGGCCCGTGCGGCGGCTCGGCCATTTCGAGATAGACGACGGTGACGTCGATCTTGCCGTCGGCGCGCGGCGCCGGCCGGCTTGCCGCGTTGCCGGTCATGCCGGCTTCGGCGGCCCGCTCTCGACCGGCGTCCCGACGAGCGCGCCCCATTCCGCCCACGAGCCGTCGTAGACGGCGACGTCGCGGTGGCCGAGCAGGTCGAGCGCAAGCGCGATGGCGCAGGCCGAGACCCCCGACCCGCAAGTGCAGATCACCGGCCGGTTGAGGTCGATGCCGGCGGCCGCCAGTGCGTCGCGCAGCTCGTCCTCGGGCAGGAAGGTGCCGTCGGCGGGATCGACCAGGCGCATGAAGGGCAGGCTGAGCGAGCCGGGGATGTGGCCGCCGCGCAGGCCCGCCCGCGGCTCGGGCTCGGCGCCGGCGAAGCGCCCGGCCGAGCGGGCGTCGGCGACCTGCGCCTGGCGCCGCTCGAGATTGCGCCGCATCTGCTCGAGGTCGCGCACCAGGGTCGCGTTGAAGCGGGCGGTGAAATGGCGCTCGCGCGGAAGCGGCGGCAAGTCCTCGAGCGGCCGGCCCTCGGCGATCCATTTCCTCGAGCCGCCGTCGAGCACCGCCACGTCGTCGTGGCCGAAGACGCGGAACATCCACCACACCCGCGCCGCGCTCAGGTTGAAGCCCGAGCCGTCGTAGACGACGATGCGCAGCCCGTCGCCGAGGCCGAGCTTGCGCACCCGGGCCGAGAACTTCTCCGGACTCGGCAGCATGTGCGGCAGCGGATTGTCGAGGTCGCAAATCTCGTCGATGTCGAAGAAGACCGCACCGGGAATGTGGCCGGCGGCGTATTCCGCCTTGGCGTCGCGCTTCATCTGCGGCAGGTACCACGAGGCGTCGACGACGCGGACGTCGGGCGCTTGCAGCCGCTCGGCCAACCACTCGGTCGAGACCAGGCTGCCGGGGTTGGGGTAGCGCTTCTCGGCTGCGCTCATACGCTCACTCCTCCGCGAATTCCAGGATGACGCGCCGGTTCTGCCTGCCCTTGCTCTCTATCATGCGCACCACCAGCCGGACGATCTCGCCGGTGCGCGCG
>CAYTWJ010000013.1:0-19872 GCA_964442055.1 uncultured Rhodospirillaceae bacterium
GCGCGTTCGGCAGCTCGCTCAGCAGCGCAAGCAGAAGGCAGCCCGAGCCGGTGCCCAGATCGAGCAGGCGCAGCGGCGCCGCGCGCGCGGCGATGCAGCCGAGCGCGGCCTCGACCAGGGCCTCGGAGTCGGGGCGCGGGTCGAGCACCGCCGGCCCGACGCCGAATTCGAGGCTCCAGAACTCGCGCCGGCCGGTGATGTGCGACAGCGGCTCGCGCGCGGCGCGGCGCGCGACCAGCGCGGCGAAGGCCGCTCCTTCCGCCGCGCTCAGCTCCCTGTCGCGAGCCATCAGGACGCCGCCCGCTTCGGCGCCGAGCGCATGGGCGAGCAGCAGGCGCGCCTCGCGCGAGGCGCCCTCGATGCCCGCCTCGGCGAGCTCGGCCGCCGCCGCCGCCGCGGCCGCGCCGACGGTCGTCACGGCGACGCCGTTCATGCTTCCTCCTCGACGGCGGCCAGCCGGCTCGCCTGGTCCTCGGCGATCAGCGCCTCGATCAGCTCGTCGAGCGCCTCGCCCGCCAGCACGCGGTCGATCTTGTAAAGGGTCAAATTGATGCGATGGTCGGTGACGCGACCCTGCGGGAAGTTGTAGGTGCGGACCCGCTCGGAGCGGTCGCCACTGCCGACCTGCCCCTTCCGCGCGGCGGCGCGTTCGGCCTCCTGCGCCGCGCGCTGCATCTCGAAGATACGCGCGCGCAGGATCTTCATCGCCTTGGCACGGTTCTTGTGCTGCGACTTCTCGTCCTGCTGGCTGACCACGATGCCGGTCGGCAGGTGGGTGATGCGCACCGCGCTGTCGGTGGTGTTGACCGACTGGCCGCCCGGACCGGAGGAGCGGAAGACGTCGATGCGCAGGTCCTTGTCCTCGATGCGCACGTCGACCTCCTCGGCCTCGGGCAGCACGGCGACCGTCGCCGCCGAGGTGTGGATGCGCCCGCCCGCCTCGGTCACCGGCACGCGCTGGACCCGGTGCACGCCCGATTCGAACTTGAGCCGGGCGAACACGCCCCGCCCGCTGATCGAGGCGATCGCCTCGCGGCAGCCGCCGAGATCGGTCTCGGCCAGGGAGATCGGCTCGAACTTCCAGCCCTTCAGCTCGGCATAGCGCTGGTACATGCGGAACAGGTCGGCGGCGAACAGCGCCGCCTCCTCGCCGCCGGTGCCGGCGCGCACCTCGAGGATGGCGTTCTTCTCGTCGGCGGCGTCGCGCGGCAGCAGCAGCAGCTTGAGCGCCCGTTCCGCCTCCGGCAGCTTCTCGCGCAGGCCGGCCAGCTCGTCGGCGGCCAGCGACCGCATCTCGGCGCCGGCGGCGGCGTCGGCGGCGAGCGCCTCGAGATCGGCGATCTCGCCGGCGATGCGGCGGTAGCGCGTGATGCCCTCGACCAGCGGCGTCAGCTCGGCATATTCCTTCGACATGCGCACGAAGGCCTCGGCGTCGGCGCCGCCGGCGGCGAGCGCCGACTGCAGCGCCTGGTGGCGCTCGATCACCTTGGCGAACTTGCCCTCGGGAAGGGTGCCGCGCGTCATCTCAAGCCCCGGCGCCCAGCCGCTCCGCAAGCCGCTCCAGCGCCACCTCCTCCTGCGCGCCCGACGCCAAATCCTTGACCTGGACGGCGCCGCGCGCCAGCTCGTCCTCGCCGAAGATCACGGCGCAGCGGGCATTGAGCTTGTTGGCGCGCGCCATGCGCTTGCCGACATTGCCCCGGAAGGCCAGTTCGACGATCTGGCCGGCGCGGCGCAGGTCGTGCGCCAGCTTCAGCGCCGCCGCTTCGGCCGCCGCCCCGATCGGCACCAGCGCGACCGGCCGCGGCGCGGCCGGCGGCGCCGCCGCCAGCAGCGCCAGCCGCTCGACGCCGCCGGCCCAGCCGATGCCCGGCGTCGGCGGGCCGCCGAGCTCGGCGATCAGCCCGTCGTAGCGGCCGCCGGCGATCACCGCGCCCTGCGCGCCGAGTTCGGCAGTGGTGAACTCGAAGGCGGTGTGGGTGTAGTAGTCGAGGCCGCGCACCAGCCGGGGATTGACCCGGTGGGCGACGCCGATCGCATCCAGCCCGGCGCGCACGCGCTCGAAGAAATCGCTCGATTCCTCGTTGAAGTGGTCGGGCAGCAGCGGCGCGCCGGCGACCACGAACTGGTCGCCGGGATCCTTGGAATCGAGGATGCGCAGCGGGTTCTTCTCCAGCCGCCGCAGCGAATCCTCGGACAGCCGCGCGCGGTGGTCGTTGAAGTAGTCGACCAGCACCTTGCGGTAGGTGACGCGGCTGTCGGCGTCGCCGAGCGAATTGATCTCGAGCGTGCACTTCTCCAGCACGCCGAGCGCGTCGAGGATGTCGGCGGCCAGCGCGATCACCTCGATGTCGGCGGCCGGCTCGGCGGCGCCGATCAGCTCGATGTCGATCTGGTGGAACTGGCGCTGGCGGCCCTTCTGCGGCCGCTCGAAGCGGAACATCGGGCCGTGCGCGAACGCCCGGAACGGCACCGCCTGGGCCAGGCCGTTGGAGATGAACGCGCGGCAGATGCCGGCGGTGTATTCGGGCCGCAGCGTCAGGCTGTCGTTGCCCTTGTCGGTGAACGTGTACATCTCCTTCGCCACCACGTCGGAGGTCTCGCCCATGGTGCGGGCGAAGACCTCGGTGAACTCGAAGACCGGCGTCGCCATCTCGGCGTAGCCGTAGCGCTCGGCGACGATGCGCGAGGTGTCGATGACGTGGCGGTGGCGGCGAAGCTCGTCGGGCAACAGGTCGTGCGTGCCGCGAACCGGCTGGAGTGCGCGCAACGGGAATCCTCCGGAAGGGATCTAGGAAGCGGCGGCGACGGCGTCGGAAGCCGCCTCGGCATGGGCCCGCTCGGCCGCCGCGACGGCGCGCGCCCTCTCCTCGACCAGGGCGACGAGATGGTCGACGATGCTCTTGTCCTTGAGCCGGTGCGCCGGCACGCCGGCCAGATAGACCTGGTGCGTGCCGTTGCCCCCGCCGGTGAAGCCGATGTCGGTCTCGCGCGCCTCGCCCGGCCCGTTGACGACGCAGCCGATCACCGAGACGGTGAGCGGCGTGGTGATGTGGGCGAGCCGCTCCTCGAGCACGCGCACGGTCTCGATGACGTCGAACTGCTGGCGGGCGCAGGACGGGCAGGAAACGATGTTGACGCCGCGATGGCGCAGGCCGAGCGACTTCAGGATGTCGAAGCCGACGCGCACCTCTTCCTCGGGCGGCGCCGACAGCGACACCCGGATGGTGTCGCCGATCCCCGACCACAGCAGCATGCCGAGCCCGATCGACGATTTCACCGTGCCGGCGCGCAGGCCGCCGGCCTCGGTGATGCCGACATGCAGCGGATAGTCGCAGGCCTCGGCCAGGCCCTGGTAGGCGGCGACCGCCAGGAACACGTCGGAGGCCTTGACGCTGATCTTGAACTCGCGGAAGTCGTGCGCCTCGAGCAGGCGCGCATGGTTGAGGGCGCTCTCGACCATCGCCTCGGGGCAAGGCTCGCCGTAGCGCTCGAGCAGGTCGCGCTCGAGCGAGCCGGCGTTGACGCCGATGCGCATCGAGCAGCCGTGATCCTTGGCCGCCTGGACGACCTCGCGCACCCGCGCCGCGCTGCCGATGTTGCCCGGATTGATGCGCAGGCAGGCGGCGCCGGCCTCGGCGGCCTCGATCGCCCGCCGGTAGTGGAAATGGATGTCGGCGACGACCGGCACCCGCGCGGCGCGCACGATCTCCCTCAACGCCGCCGTCGAATCCTCGTCAGGGCAGGAGACGCGGACGATGTCCGCCCCCGCCTCCTCGCAGCGCCGTACCTGCTCGATGGTCGCCTTGGCGTCGGCGGTCAGCGTGTTGGTCATGGTCTGCACGCTGATCGGCGCGTCGCCGCCGACCGGCACGCTGCCGACCATGACGCGCCGCGACCGGCGGCGGTTGACTTCACGATAAGGGCGGATGCCCATGGTTGCGATCCCGCTGGAATCTCCGGCGCGGCCGCCGCGCGGCCGCAGCCGGGGAACGGGCCCGCGGCCCGGCGCCCCAAGCCCGGGCGTCGGGGCTTAAAATGGCGATTCCGCCGCGGCTTGGCAAGCCGGCGGCCGGTCAGCGGCGGACGGCGCGGCCCTCGCGCAGCGCCTCGGGGTCGAGGCGGATGTTGCGCTGGACCAGGCCGATCGGGCCGAGCGCCGGCACCGGCTGGCCGTCGACCAGGATTTCGATGCCGCCGGCATTGCCGGTGTTGAGCGCCAAGTCGGGGCGATTGGGCACGCGGTAGCTGTCGCCCGGCTTGAGAATCCGCGTCAGCAGCAGCTCATTGTTCGGCCCCTGCACCTGCACCCAGCTGTCGCTCCTGGCGCGCAGCACGATGCGCACGTCGGCGTTGGCCGCGCCATAGGTCACCGGGACATAGCCCGAGGTCTCGCCGGCCGGCACGGGCGGCGAGGTGGGCGGTGGCACAGCCGCTGGAAGCGCCGGCGCTCGCGGAGCGGGCACGGCCGCAAGCGGGGGCGGCGCCGCAGCCATCACGGCCGGCGGTGCCAAGGCAGGAGCCGGCGGCGGTGCCTGGACGGGTTCTGCCGCGGGGGCAGCGGCGGGAACAGCCGGGACCGCCGTGGAAACAACGGGCACCGGCGCGGCCACCACCTCGCCGGTGCCGCGCCGGGGCGGCATCTCGGCAGGGGCCACCGGCTTGGCCTCGGGCGGCGGGACCTCGCGCGCCAGGTGCTCGGGCACCGGCGCCACCCGCTCGACCACCGTTTCGCCTTCGCCGCGCAGGTAATGCCAGGAGCCGTAGACGGCCAGCGCGGCAATCACTGCACCGACGATCAGCCAGCCGGGCGGCAGGCGCTGCTCCGGCGCGGGGGTCGGGAAGCTGAGCCGCTCGGCTTCCGGCACGTGGGCGAGTTCCTGCTTGAAGGCCTCGACCACCGCGTCCGGGTCGAGGCCGAGATGCAGGGCATAGGAGCGCAGGAACCCGGCCGCATAAATGCGGCCGGGCAAGACATCGAACCGGCCGCGTTCGAGGGCGTCGAGGAACTCGGCGCGGATGCGCAAAACGCGCGCGATGTCGGTCAGCGACTGGCCGCGGCGCTCGCGCACCGCGCGCAGCGTCAGACCGACGCCGTCATAGACGGCTGTCCGCGCAGACGGCACCGCGCTGCCCGCACGATCCGCCTCGTCTTCGCGGCGCTCCTGCCGCTGCAATTCCCGTCTTGCCCTGCGCCCCATGATCGACCGTCACATCCGCTGCTGGCCGGGGCATCGCCGGCTCAGGCCCTTGGCGCAAGCGCCCGCCAGACGTCCGCCCGGGTCGTTGGTTACATTACGGTGAGCTGCAAATAAAGCAAAATTGTCTCGTCGGTGCAATGCCTTAAATGGGAATTCTTTGCTCGCGTGCGAAGCTTTGCAGCTGCCGACGCAGGCTGTGATCGGGCAACTCGAGCAAGCCGTCGAGCTGGCGCTCAAGCAGACCGATGTCGAGGCTGCGCAGCATCTCCTTGACCGGGCCGATGGCGCCGGCCGGCATCGAGATGCGCCGGAAGCCGATGCCGAGCAGGGCCATCGCCTCGAGCGGCCGCCCGGCCATCTCGCCGCACAGCGTCACCGGTACGCCGCGCGCGGCGCACTGGCGCACCACCCAGCGCAGGAAGCTGAGCACGCCCGGGCTGAGCGGGTCGTAGCGGTCGGCAAGGCGCGGATTGCCGCGATCGGCGGCAAACATGAATTGCAGCAGGTCGTTCGAGCCGACGGATACGAAATCGACCAGCGGCAGCAGCGCCGGCAGCTGCCAGGCCAGCGCCGGCACCTCGAGCATCGTGCCGACGGTGATCTTTTGCGGCAGGCCGCGGCCGAGCGCGCGCATGCGCTGCACCTCGGCGTCGAGGACGGCGCGCGCGCGCACGTATTCGTTGACCTCGGCCACCATCGGGAACATCACGCTGAGATCGCGCCCCGCCGCGGCCTGGAGCAAGGCGCGGGTCTGGGTGCGCAGCAGCGCCGGGCGATCGAGCGCGATGCGGATGGCGCGCCAGCCCATCACCGGATTGTCTTCGCCGCGCTCGCCGAGATAGGGCAGCAGCTTGTCGCCGCCGACATCGAGGGTGCGGAAGACGACCGGGCGTTCGCCGGCCTGGTCGAGCACCCGCGTGTAAAGCTCGGTCTGGGCATCGACCTTGGGGAAGGTGGCGCGGACCATGAACTGCAGTTCGGTGCGGTAGAGGCCGATGCCGTCGGCGTTGGTCTCGTCGAGATGGCCGAGGTCGACGAGCAGGCCGGCATTGATGTAGAGGCCGATGTGGTGGCCGTCGCGGGTAACCGGCGGGTCGTCGCGCTGGGCGGCGTATTTGGCCAGCCGCGCCTCGCGCGCCGCCATGCTCTGGCGGAAGGCGCGCATCACGTCCTCGCCCGGGCGGATGAACACCTGGCCGTGGTCGCCGTCGACGATGACGGGGTCGTCGGGCTCGGTGCGGGCAATGATGTCCTCGGCGCCGCCGAGAACCGGGATGCCGATGGCGCGCGCGACGATGGCGACGTGGCTCATCGGCGAGCCCTCCTCGAGCACCAGGGCCCGCAGCTTGCTGCGGTCGTAATCGAGCAGCTCGGCCGGCCCCATGTTGCGCGCCAGCACGACGGCATTGTCGGGCAGGTTGGCGCCCGCCGCGGTGCCGCTGCGACCGGCAAGGTGCTGCAGCAGGCGGTGCGCCAGGTCCTCGAGATCGTGCAGCCGCTCGCGCAGGTAGGGATCGGTGATCGCGCTCATCCGGTTGCGGGTGTCGACCTGGACGCGCTGCACCGCCGCCTCGGCGGTGAGGCCGGAATCGACCGCCTCGTGCAGCTTGCCGAGCCAGCCGGTGTCGTTGGCGAACATCTTGTAGGTCTCGAGGATGTCGCGGCTCTCGCCGACCAGGGCGCTGTCGGGGGCGGCCAGCATGCGGTCGACGGCGCCGCGCATCGAGGCGAGCGCGTCATCGAGCCGCTGCTTCTCGTGGGCGAGGTCCTCGGCGATGGTCTTGGCGATCTCGATGCGCGGCTCGTGCAGCACGGCGACGCCGATGGCCAGGCCCTCCGACAGGGTGCGGCCCTCGATGCGGTGCGGCAAAGTGTTGGCCCGCTCGACGCGGGCGAGCTCCTCGGGCGTGATCAGCTGGCCCGAGCCGATCAGCTCGGCCAGGACCATGGCGATGGTTTCGAGCGCCTCGACCTCCTCCTCGCTGTACTGGCGGCGCGTGCGGTTCTGCACCGCCAGCACGCCAAGGACGCGCCCCGAGCGGAGGACCGGCACGCCGAGCAGCGAATGGTAGATTTCCTCGCCCGTCTCGGGCCGGTAGGCGAACTGCGGGTGGCTCTGGGCATCGGCCAGGGCCAGCGGCCGGGCGTGGGCGGCGATGTCGCCGATCACGCCCTCGCCGACGCGCAGGCGGGTCAGGTGGACCGCTTCGGGATTGAGGCCCTCGGTGGCGAAGAGCTCGAGCACCTCGCCCTCGCGCATCAGGTAGACCGAGCAGACCTCGGACACCATGCCGCCGGCGACGATGCGGACCAGCCGGCCGAGCCGGTCGTCGGGCGTGCCCGGCTGGGCCATCGCCTCGCGCAGTCGCTTGAGCAGCAGGCGCGGGCCGGCCATGGCCGACCGCTTGGCCATCAGGCCCTCGCGCCGGCAGCCCCGGACGGGCGCCCGTGACGGATCGCGGCCGAGTTCCGGTCAGGCCGCATCGAGATCGAAGGCGCTGTGCAGGGTGCGCACCGCCAGCTCGGTGTAATCGGCAGCGATCAGCACGCTGACCTTGATTTCGGAGGTGGTGATCACCTGGATGTTGATGTTCTTGTCGGCCAATGCCTTGAACATGGTGCGCGCGACGCCCGAATGCGAGCGCATGCCGACGCCGACCACCGACACCTTGACCACGTTGCGGTCGGGGATGATGCGCTGCCAGGGAATGCCGTCGTGATGGGTCTCGAGCAGGCTGACGGCGCGCTCGAGATCGGCCCGCCCGACGGTGAAGGTGAGGTCGGTGGTCTTGCCGTCCTCGGAGACGTTCTGGACGATCATGTCGACATTGATGCCGGCGTCGGCCAGCGGGCCGAAGATCGCCGCCGCCACGCCAGGCCGGTCCGGCACCCGCAGCAGCGTGATCTTGGCCTCGTCGCTTGAATAGGTGACGCCGGAAACGACCTGTTTCTCCACGATCTCGTCCTCGTCAACAACCATGGTGCCGGGAACGTCGGCGAAGCTCGACAGCACCTGTAGGCGAACGCGGTGGTTCATCGCCAGTTCCACCGACCGCGTCTGCAGAACCTTGGCCCCCAGCGACGCCAGCTCGAGCATTTCCTCGTAAGTGATCTTATCGAGTTTGCGCGCGCGCGTCACGATACGGGGGTCGGCGGTGTAGACGCCGTCGACGTCGGTGTAGATGTCGCAGCGGTCGGCCCTCAGCGCCGCGGCCAGCGCCACCGCCGAGGTGTCGGAGCCGCCGCGCCCCAGCGTGGTGACGCGGTTGTCGGGGCCGAGGCCCTGGAAGCCGGCGACCACCGCCACCTGGCCGTCGCCAAGGCGGCGCAGCAGCTCGGCCGTCTCGATGCCCTCGATGCGCGCCGCACCGTGCATGCCGTCGGTGCGGATCGGTATCTGCCAGCCCATCCACGACCGCGCCGAGACGCCGATCTCCTGCAGCGCGATGGCCAGGAGGCCGATGGTGACCTGCTCGCCCGAGGCGACGACGGCGTCGTATTCGCGCGCGTCGTAAAGCGGCGCGATCTGGCGGCAGAAATCGACCAGCCGGTTGGTCTCGCCGGCCATCGCCGAGACGACGACCGCGACCTCGTGGCCGGCATCGACCTCGCGCTTGACCTTCTGCGCCACATTGCGGATACGGTCGATCGCGCCGACCGAGGTGCCGCCGAACTTCATCACCAGGCGTGCCATCGCCGAACGTTCTCCGATTGCCGGCGCCGCATGCGGAATCGACGCGCCGTCATATCGCGCTCGGCCCAGCCTTGTCCCGGAAGCGGCGCGTATTCATACTCTTGGCATGCGGGCCGAGGCAAGCGCCGGCCCGCCCCCTTCCGCACCGGAACGCCGCCATGCCGCGCGACCCCGCCACCGCCGCCACGACCGCCACCGCGAGAGCGGCGTCGGTCAGCGTCGATCCGGCCGAGGTCGCGCGCTTTGCCGCCATGGCCGCCGAATGGTGGGACCCGGAGGGCAAGTTCCGCCCGCTCCACCGCTTCAACCCGGTGCGCCTCGGCTTCATCCGCGACCGCGTCGCCGCCCGCTTCGGCCGCGACCCCCTCGCCCCGCGGCCGCTCGCTGGCCTGCGCCTCCTCGACATCGGCTGCGGCGGCGGGCTGATCGCCGAGCCGATGGCCCGGCTCGGCGCCGAGGTGGTCGGCGCCGACGCCGCCGAGCGCAGCATCGCCGTCGCCCGGCTGCACGCCGAGCAGTCGGGACTCGGCATCGACTACCGCTGCACCACGGCCGAGGGGCTGGCAGCCGCCGGGGAAAGCTTCGACGTCGTCCTCAGCCTCGAAGTGGTCGAGCATGTCGCCGACCTCGATGCGTTTGTCGCCGCCTGCGGCACACTGGTCCGGCCCGGCGGGCTGATGGTGGTGGCCACCCTCAACCGCACGCTCAAGGCCTTCGCGCTCGCCGTCGTCGGCGCTGAATACGTGCTCGGCTGGCTGCCGCGCGGCACCCACGACTGGAACAGGTTCGTCCGGCCGCACGAGCTGGCGCGGGCGCTGCGCGCCGCCGGCCTGAACCTGGCCGAGGTGACGGGCGTGACCTACAACCCGCTCACCGACGAATGGCGGCTCGGACGCGATACCGACGTCAATTACCTGGCGGTGGCGCTGAAGGAGTGAGCGCGGCGGCGCTCAGGCGTCGTGGCGGGGAACCCAGGGGATGACGCCGAACTCGACGCCTTCCTCCTTGAGCTCCTTGGCCTGCTCGGTCGTGGTCTCGCCGTAGATGTTGCGCGGATCCGCCTCGCGGTAATGGATTTTCCGCGCTTCCTCGGCGAAACGGTCGCCGACATAGTCGCAGTTCTTCTCGACGTTCTCGCGCAGCTGGCGCAGCTCGCGCATCGCCTCGGCCGCCTGGTCGGCGCCGCCGGCGCGCGCCTTGCCGACGCTCGGTGCGAGGTTGGGCGCCATCGGCGCCTTGGACACCTTGCGCGAGCCGCAGATCGGGCAGACCACCTCGTCGGCGGCCGCTTGTCGGTCGTAGGCGGCGCTGGACGGGAACCATGCCTCGAAGACATGGCCCTTCTTGCATTTGAGATCGTAGACGATCATCGCGGCACCGCTGCGACCCTGGACGAATTACGTTTATAATTCACTTATTTGGCATGCCGGCCGGGCAACGGCAAGGGGCGATTGGCAGATGAACGGGGCGAGTGCCAGCCAGGGCGGCAAATCGCACGCGGGCCCGGACAAACCGTCGTCCTGGGTCATGCGTTTCGCGGGCATGGTGCCGGCGGCGGCGACCATGCTCGACGTCGCCTGCGGCGGCGGTCGCCACCTCCGCTATTTTCTTGGCCGCGGCTGCCGGGTCGTCGGCGTCGATATCGACCTGGGCGGCGTCGCCGACCTGCGTGGCCGGCCCGAGGTCGAGCTGGTGCAGGCGGACCTGGAAAGCGGCCCGCAGGGCTTCACCTGGCCCTTTGCCGGCCGCCAGTTCGACGGCGTGGTGGTCGTCAACTATCTGTGGCGGCCGCTCCTGCCCGCCATCGTCGACAGCGTGGCGCCGGGCGGCGTGCTGATCTACGAGACCTTCGCCCTCGGCAACGAGCGCTTCGGGCGGCCGAGCAACCCGGCCTTCCTGGTGGCACCGGGCGAGCTCCTCGAGGCGGTGCGCGGCCGGCTCGAGGTGCGCGCCTACGAGCACGGCGAGGAAACCGAACCGCGCCCTTCCATGCGCCAGAGGATCTGCGCGGTGAATGTGGGCGGCTGAAACCGTCTACTCCGCCGCCCGCTCCGGCGCCGGCGGGGCGGCAGCGAAGTCGCGCTCGTGGCCCCAGGCCGGGATGCCGGCGCGGGCACGCGCCACCGCGGCGCGGTCGATCTCGGCGATGACGTAGCCGACCTCGTCGCCGCCATCGGCCAGCACCTCGCCCCAAGGGCCGACGATCAGCGAGTGGCCGAAGGTGCGCCGGCCGCCCGGATGGCGGCCGCACTGGGCCGGGGCGAAGACATAGGCGCCGGTCTCGATCGCCCGCGCGCGCACCAAAACGTGCCAGTGCGCGCGGCCGGTCGTGTAGGTGAAGGCGGCCGGCACCGAGATCAGCTCGGCGCCGGCCTGGGCCAGATGACGGTAGAGCTGGGGGAAGCGCACGTCGTAGCAGATGGTCATGCCGAGGCGGCCGAAAGGCGTGTCGACGATCCGCGCCTCGGCGCCGGGGGCGAAGCTGCGCGACTCGCGGTAGGTCTCGCCGGTCGGCAGGTCGACATCGAACATGTGGATCTTGTCGTAGCGCGCGGCGATGGCCCCATCGGCCGCGATCAGGTAGGAGCGCGGCGTCACCCGCTCGGCGCCGTCGTTGCGAATCCACAGCGAGCCGATCAGCAGCCAGGCGCCGGTCTCGGCGGCGAGGGCGCGGAAGGCGGCGAGCGCCGGATGGGTGCTTTCCGGCCGTCCGCCGGCGACCACGCGCGCGCTCGAGGATTCCATCAGCCCCGTATTCTCGGGCGTGGCGATCACGTCGGCGCCGGCGCGGCGGGCGGCGCGGATCAGCTCGCTCGCCCGGGCGATGTTGGCGGCCATGTCATCGCCGGAATTGAGCTGGATGCAGGCCAGGCGGAAGCGGTCCATCACGCCCTCTCAAGCAGCGCGTCGAGCCGCCCCTCGCGCTCGAGCGCATAGAGTTCGTCCGAGCCGCCGATCGGGCGGCCGTCGATGAAGATCTGCGGCACCGTGCGCCGGCCCTCGGCGCGCCGGGTCATTTCCTCGCGCTTCTCCGGATCCATGGTGACGTCGATCTCGGTGTAGGCCACACCCTTCTCGTCCAGGAGCCGCTTGGCGCGGGCGCAAAAACCGCACCACATGGTGGTGTAAATCTCGACTTTGGCCACAGGCAGGGGTCTCCGGCTGGTCCCCGACTATATAAGCGCGCCGCCGTCGCGGACAACGCGCGCCAAGGTGAGAACGTGCACCCGCGCCGCCCCCGCCCGCTTGAGCGCGCGGGCGCAGGCTTCGACGGTGGCGCCGGTCGTCATCACATCGTCAACCAGCAGCACCGCCCGGCCGCCGACGTGCTCGCGCCAGTGCGGGCGCACCGCGAAGGCGCCGCGCACGTTGCGCCGCCGTTGCGCCGCGTCGAGGCCGCCCTGGCTTGGCGTCGGCCGCAGGCGGCGCAGCAGGTCGAGGGCGACCGGCCGCGCGGCGATCCGACCGACCGCCTGGGCGAGCAGAGCCGCCTGGTTGTAGCGGCGGGCAAGCAGGCGCCAGCGATGCAGCGGCACCGGCGCGACCAGCTCGGTCTCGGCAATCAGCGCGGCGCCGGCGCGAGCCAGCCACTCGCCGAAAGGCGGTGCCGCCTCGATGCGGTCGGCATGCTTGAAGGCCAGGATCAGGCGCCTGCTGGTCTCGCCGTAGCGCATCACCGCCGCGGCGCGGTCGAAGAGCGGCGGCTGGCGCAGGCAGGCGCCGCAAAGCGCGCCGGCGCCGGGATCGAATTCGAACGGCAGGCCGCAGCGCGCGCAGCTCGGCGGGGCGATGAAATCGATGCCGCGCCAGCATTCGGCGCAGAGCCGCCCCGCCCGGTCCACCGGCCCCCGGCAGGCGAGGCATTGCGGCGGCAGCAGCGCGTCGAGCAGCCAGCCGGCGCCGTCGCGAGACAGCGCCGCGAGCGCGGACCGAGCCTCCTCACCGCCCATCCTTCCCCCCGGCGGACGCAGCCATTGTGACGGCGGCGCCGCGCGCTTGCCAGCGCCTTTGCCGCCGCGGCCGCCCCGTGCCATATACCGGTGATGGCCGATTCGCCGCTGGTGTTCGACCGGGCGACGGTGCGCCGCCGCCGCGAGCGCGCCGCCGCCTGTTTCGCCGCCCACGATTTCCTGTTCCGCGAGGTGGCGGAACGGCTTGCCGATCGCCTAGACGACGTGCGCCGGCGCTTTCCGCTGGCCCTCGATCTCGGCTGCCGCGGCGGCATCCTGGCCAGGTCGCTCGCCGGCCGCGGCGGGATCGAGACCCTGGTCGCGGCTGATCTCAGCGAGCGGATGGCGCGCCAGGCGGGCGGCCAGGCGGTGGTTGCCGACGCCGAACGCCTGCCCTTTGCCGAGGCGAGCTTCGATCTCGTCGTCAGCGTGCTCGACCTGCACTGGGTGAACGACCTGCCCGGCGCGCTGATCCAGATTCGCCGCGCGATCAAACCCGACGGCCTGTTCCTCGCCGCGCTGTTCGGCCTGGAAACCCTGCGCGAGCTGCGCCAGGCGCTGCTCGAGGCCGAAATTGCCGCCGAGGGCGGGGCGAGCCCGCGCGTCTCGCCCTTCGTCGACCTCGGCGATGCCGGCGCGCTGCTGCAGCGCGCGGGCTTCGCGCTGCCGGTGGCCGATGCCGAGACCGTCACCGTGACCTATGCCGACGCGCTCGCCCTGATGCGCGACCTGCGCGCCATGGCCGAGAGCAACGCGGTGGCGGCGCGGCGGCGGAGCTTCAGCCGCCGCGCCACGCTGTTCGGCGCCGCTTGGCTCTACCGCGAGCGGTTTGCGCGGCCCGACGGGCGTCTGCCGGCGACCTTCCAGATCGTCACCCTGACCGGCTGGGGGCCGCATCCCGACCAGCAGCGGCCGCTTCGCCCCGGCAGCGCCGCCGCCCGGCTCGCCGAGGCGCTGGGTTCGGTCGAGCAGCCGGCCGGCGACAAGGCGCGGCCGCGCTGACCTTGCTGCCGAGCAAGGCGTTGCCACCCCATCCCCCTAGGCTGGCCGCAAGCAGGAAAGGATTGGTTGCGATGAAACGTCTGTTCCTCGCCGTTCTGGGCTGGTTCGCCGCCGTCGGCGCCGCCTCGGCTGCCGACCTGCCGGGCGACGTGTCGGCCGGCCGCGACCTCGCCATGCAGTGGTGCGCCAACTGCCATCTGGTCGCCGAGGGGCAGCAGAAGCCGGCCATCGACGGCGTGCCGACCTTCCGCGCCATCGCCAACAACCCGCAGACGACCGAATTCTGGCTGCGCGCCTTCCTGCAGACGCCGCATTCACGCATGCCCAACATCCAGCTGACCCGCCGCCAGACCGACGACGTGATCAGCTTCATCCTCACCCAGAAGCGGCGCTGATTCTCACAGCAGGTCGCGCAGCATCGCGACGAGCGGCTTGTCGGCCGGCGGCATCGGCAGGTCGGCGAGCTTCGCCGGCGCCAGCCATTTCACCGCCTGACCCTCGCGCGGGGCGGGGCGGCCGCGCCAGCGCCGGCAGACATAGAGCGGCATCAGCAGGTGAAAGTCCTCGTAGTCGTGGCTGGCGAAGGTGAAGGGCGCGAGGCAGGCGGACGAGACGTCGATCGCCAGCTCCTCCTTGAGCTCGCGGATCAGCGCCGCCTCCGGGGTCTCGCCCGGCTCGACCTTGCCGCCGGGAAATTCCCACAGCCCGGCCATGCTCTTGCCGGCCGGGCGCTGCGCCACCAGGACGCGGCCGTCGGCGTCGATCAGGGCCACCGCGGCGACCAGGACGACGGGCTTCGCCATTCCGTTCAGGAGCGGTAGGCGGCGTTGATGTCGATGTAGCCGTGGGTGAGGTCGCAGGTCCATACCCGCGCCCGGCCGCGGCCGACGCCGACATCGACCGCGATCTCGACCTCGCGGCCGCGGAAATGGGCGTTCGCCGCCGCGTCGTCGTAATCGGGCCGGACCATGCCGTTCTCGGTGACGAGCTGGCCGCCGATGCGGATCGCCAGCCGGTCGCGGTCGGCGCGCTGGCCGGACTTGCCCACCGCCATGACGATGCGGCCCCAGTTGGCGTCCTCGCCGGCGATCGCGGTCTTGACCAGCGGCGAGTTGGCGATGCCGAGGGCGATCGCCCGTGCCGCGCGGGCGCTGGCGGCGCCGGTCACCGTCACCGTCACCAGCTTCTGCGCCCCCTCCCCGTCGCAGGCGATCTGGCGGGCGAGGTCGGCGGTCACGGCGGCGAGCGCGCGGCGGAAGTCCCTGAGGCGCGGATCGCCGGCGGCGCTCGCCGGGCGGTGCCGCGCCTGGCCGGTGGCGAAGAGCAGCACGGTGTCGTTGGTCGAGGTGTCGCCGTCGACGGTCAGGCAGTTGAAGGACTGGCCGGTGGCATCGCGCAGCAGCCCCTGCAGCACGCCGGCGGGCAGGCGGGCGTCGGTCGCGAGGAAGGCGAGCATGGTCGCCATGTCGGGGGCGATCATGCCCGAGCCCTTGGCGATGCCGTTGACCGTCACCGGGACGCCGTCGATGAGCGCGGTCGCGCTCGCGCCCTTGGCAAAGGTGTCGGTGGTGCAGATCGCCTCGGCGGCGGCGCGCCAATGCTCGGGCGCGAGCGCCTTCGAGAGCGCCGGCAGCGCGGCCGCGACCTTGTCGCCGGGCAGGATCTGGCCGATGACGCCGGTCGAGGCGAGGAAGACCTCGGCCTTGCGGCAGCCGACCAGGGCCGCCGCCGCCGTGGCGGTGGCCTCGGTCGCCTCGCGCCCGGCGCGGCCGGTGAAGACGTTGGCGATGCCGGCATTGACGACCAGCGCGCGCGCCCGGCCGCGGCCGCGGGCGAGCTGCGCCCGGCACCAGTCGACCGGCGCGCCGGGCATCGACGAGCGGGTGAAGAGGCCCGCCGCCGCGGTCCCCGCGGCGAACTCGATCAGCAGCAGGTCGTCGCGGCCGCGGTAGCGCGTGCCGGAATTGCCGGTGGCGAGGCGCACGCCGGCGATCGCCGGCAAGGGCGGAAAGGCCGCCGGCGCGAGCGGCGAGACGGCATGCTTGGGCAAGGCGACCCCCGGACGGACGGCTACTGCTTCTTTCCCTCGGCCGGCTTGGCGCCGTCGGCCGGCGCCGGCACGCCGTCGAGACTGAACTGCTCGATCTTGGCGCCCTTGCGCAGGTCGTCGATGATGGCGACGATCATTTCCTGCGCCATTTCCCGCCGCAGCTCGTCCTTGCGCTCCTCGAAGCTCGGCGGCGCCGCCTGGCGGCGGTCCTCGATCTTGATGACGTGCCAGCCGAACTGGGTCTTGACCGGCGCCTTGCTGGTCTCGCCCTTCTTCATGGCGAAGGCGGCCTCGGCGAATTCCGGCACCATCTGGTCCTTGGCGAAGTAGCCGAGATCGCCGCCCGTCGCCGCCGAGGGGCCGCTGGAGCGGCTCTTGGCCAGCTCGGCGAAATCGCCGCCCTTGGTCAGCTCGTCGATCACCGCCTTGGCGTCGGCCTCGCTGGCGAGCAGGATGTGGCGGGCGCGGACCTCCTCCTTCGCCGGCTGGCTCTTGAGCAGCTGCTCGTGGCGGCTGCGCACCTTGTCGTCGGTCAGCGCCTTTTCGAGCTCGTTGCTCAGATAGATCTCCTGCAGCACGCGCTCGCGCAAGCCGGCGAGGCGGCGCTTCACCTCGGCATCGTCGCCGAGCTTGCTCTTCTCGGCCGCCTGGGCGATCAGGCGACGGTCGATCATCTGGGTCAGCACGGTGCCGAACAGCGCCTCGAGCGGCAGCTGCCGGTACTGGGCCGGCAGGCTCTCGATCGTGATCAGCACGTCGGAGCGGCGGATCTCGCTGTCGTTGACGCGCGCCACCACGGGGTCGTCGGCCGGCGGCTTGCTCACGGACTGGGCCGACGCCGCGGCGGCGGCAAGGGCTGCCAGCGCCAGCGCGCCGGCGCGGATCAGATTCGACATGAAACCAGGGATCCTTTCTCGTCGTTGCGGGACCGGTTGCGGCCCGGCACCGGAGATCGCCCGGCCACGCGCCGGATGCCCGAGGAGGGCGGCGGCGTCGGCCGTTGCGCGCCAGCATAGCCGTTTTGCACCGCCAGGCAAGGCGGCCAGCCCCCGGCGCCGGGGGACTCCCGGGCGACTCGTTGACAGACGGCAAGACGGCCCTTATCTGTCTGTCGGTCTTATGCTTCTCGCCGCCGGCGCGGCGGCCATTCTCGGCACAACGGGGTCTTGCATGTTTGGCGCGATCGCCAAAAAGCTGTTCGGTTCGGCGAACGAGCGCATCGTCCGCGCCTACAGCCGGAAGGTCGAGGCGATCAACGCGCTTGAAGACGAGATCGCCCGGCTCGACGACGCCGCACTCAAGGCCAAGACCGACGATTTCCGCCGCCGCCTGGCCGAGGGCGCCAGCCACGCCGACCTCCTGCCCGAGGCCTTCGCCGTGGTGCGCGAGGCGGCGAAGCGCACCCTCGGCCAGCGCCATTTCGACGTCCAGCTGATCGGCGGCATGGTGCTGCACGACGGCAAGATCGCCGAGATGAAGACCGGCGAGGGCAAGACGCTGGTCGCCACGCTGCCGGTCTATCTCAACGCCCTCGACGGCAAGGGCGTGCACGTCGTCACCGTCAACGACTATCTCGCCCGGCGCGACTCCGAGTGGATGGGGCAGATCTACCGCTTCCTCGGATTGAGCGTCGGCTGCATCGTGCACGGCCTCGACGACAACGAGCGCCGCGAGCAATACGCCCGCGACGTCACCTACGGCACCAACAACGAGTTCGGCTTCGACTACTTGCGCGACAACATGAAGTTCTCGCTCGAGACGATGGTGCAGCGGCCGTTCTGCTACGCCATCGTCGACGAGGTCGACTCGATCCTGATCGACGAGGCGCGCACCCCGCTGATCATCTCGGGCCCGTCCGAGGACACCTCCGAGCTCTACGTCGCGGTCAACCGGCTGGTCCCGTCGCTGCAGCCGACCGATTTCGAGAAGGACGAGAAGACGCGCACCGTGGCCTTCACCGAGGAAGGCAACGAGCGCATCGAGCAGCTGCTGCGCGACGCCGGCCTGCTCAAGGGCGGCGGGCTCTACGACCTCGAAAACGTCACCGTGGTTCACCACGCCAACCAGGCGCTGCGCGCGCACAAGCTCTTCACCCGCGACGTCGACTACATCGTCAAGGACCAGAAGGTCGTCATCATCGACGAGTTCACCGGCCGCATGATGGAGGGCCGGCGCTACTCCGACGGGCTGCACCAGGCGCTCGAGGCGAAGGAAAGCGTGCCGGTGCAGACCGAGAACCAGACGCTCGCCTCGATCACCTTCCAGAACTACTTCCGCCTCTACCCCAAGCTCGCCGGCATGACCGGCACGGCGATGACGGAAGCCGACGAGTTCATGGAAATCTACAAGCTGGACGTGGTGGAGATTCCCACCAACGTCCCGGTCGCGCGCACCGACGAGGACGACGAGGTGTATCGTTCCGCGGCGGAGAAATACGAGGCGCTGGCCAAGCTGATCGAGGAGGCGCGCACGCGCGGCCAGCCGGTGCTGGTGGGCACGACCTCGATCGAGAAGAGCGAGACGATCAGCGAGATCCTGAAGAAGAAGAAGGTGCCGCACGCGGTGCTGAACGCGCGCTTCCACGAACAGGAGGCGGAGATCGTCGCGCAGGCCGGCGCGCCGGGCGCGGTGACCATCGCCACCAACATGGCCGGGCGCGGCACCGACATCAAGCTCGGCGGCAACCTGGAAATGCGCCTGCGCCGCGAACTGGCGCCGATCGTGGACGAGGCGCAGCGCGCGGCGCGCGAGGAGACGATCCGCGCCGAGATCGCCGCGGCGCATGAGAAGGTGAAGGCCGCCGGCGGCCTCTTCGTCATCGGCACCGAGCGCCACGAGAGCCGGCGCATCGACAACCAGCTGCGCGGGCGCTCCGGCCGGCAGGGCGATCCGGGCCGGTCGCGCTTCTTCCTCTCCCTGGAAGACGACCTGATGCGCATCTTCGGCTCCGAGCGCATGGGCGGGATGCTGCAGAAGCTCGGCCTGAAGGAAGGCGAGGCGATCGTCCATCCCTGGATCAACAAGGCGCTGGAGAAGGCGCAGAAGAAGGTCGAGGCGCGCAACTTCGACATGCGCAAGAACGTGCTGCGCTACGACGACGTGATGAACGACCAGCGCAAGGAAGTGTACGCCCAGCGCAAGGAGTTCATGCGCGCCGACGATGTCTCCGAGACCATCGCCGAGATGCGCGCCGAGATCATCCACACCATGGTGGAGCGGCGCATTCCCGAAAAGGCCTTCGCCGAACAGTGGGAACTGGCCGAGCTTGCCGCCGATGTCAGCCGCGTGTTCAACCTCGACCTGCCGGTGGAGGCCTGGGGACGCGAGGAGGGGATCGACGAGAAGGAGATCATCGAGCGCATCTCGCGCGCGGTGAATTCCATGATGGCGGCCAAGGCGGCGAATATCGGCCCCGACCTGATGCGCTATGTCGAGAAGTCGCTGCTGATCCAGGTGATGGACCAGGCGTGGAAGGAGCATCTGCTCGACCTGGATCACCTGCGCCAGGGCATCGGCCTGCGCGCCTATGGCCAGCGCGATCCGCTCAACGAATACAAGAGCGAGGCGTTCGCGCTGTTCAACGCCATGCTGGACGAGATGAAGGAGCGGGTGACGAGCCTGCTCGCGCGGGTGGAACTGAACCCGGACCGGCCGGTGGAACCGGTGTTCGAGCATCCGCCGCGGCAGATGTTCGAACAGCACCCGGAGCCGGAGCCGATGTTCGCCGGCGGCCCGGGCGGGGAAGGGGCGGACCAGATGCTGGAAATGCATGGCGGGCCGGCGCCGATGGTGGTGGCGGCGCAGCCGATGCGCAGCCAGGCGGTGGACCCGAACGACCCCGCGACTTGGCACAATGCCGGGCGCAACGCGCCCTGCCCCTGCGGCTCGGGCAAGAAATACAAGCATTGCCACGGCCGCAGCGCGTGAGTCCCCGGCCCGGTTGACCCTGGCGCGGCGGGCTGGAACCATTCCGCC
>CAYTWJ010000014.1:0-19733 GCA_964442055.1 uncultured Rhodospirillaceae bacterium
CGGCCTTCTTCGCGCTGGCCGCGATGAAGCTCCTCGGCCTGCCCTTCTCGCTCGCGGCGCTGCTTGCGCTGGCTCTGGCCATGCTGCTGCTGGGCGTGGTCTTCAAGAAGGTCATCGTCGATCCGCTGATCCGGCAGGGCGTGCTGCCGCTGGTCATTTCCACCATCGCCGTCGGCCTGCTGCTCAAGGACGGCATCAAGGAATTCTACAGCGCCGAGGCGCATTCCTTCCCGACCTTGCTCCCCGACGCCCTCGTCAGCGTGCTCGGCGTCAGGATCTCGCTGGCGCAGCTGGGCGTGCTCGGCGTGGCGCTGGGCACGATCGTCGCGCTGCAATGGTTCCTCGCCGGCACCTCGACCGGCCGGCAGATGCAGGCGACGGCCCAGAACCCGACCGTGGCCCGCATCCTCGGCGTGCCGGTGGAACGAATGGTGCTCCTGACCTTCGTCATCAACGCCGCGCTGGCCGCGATCGCCTCGCTGCTGATCTCGCCGATCTATCTCGCCAAGTTCTCGAACGGCGAGACGCTCGGGCTCACGGCGTTCGTCGCCGCGATCGTCGGCGGGTTCAACCAGGTGCGGGGCGCCATCGTCGGCGGCCTGATCGTCGGCGTGATGGACAATCTGGCCGCCGCCTATGTGTCCGCCGCCTACCGCCAGGCGCTGCCGCTGGCCCTGCTCGTGCTGATCATCCTTTTCCGTCCCCAGGGACTGCTCGGGCGGCGCGAGGAGCGCGCGGTGTGAGCCGACGCCTGACGTTGCTGCTGCTGCTGGCCGGGGCCGCGCTGCTCGCCGCGGCGCCGCTCGGTTTCCAGCGCTACGAGACCTACATCCTCACGCTGTGGCTGGTGACCGCCGTCGCCGCCCTCGGCGTCAACCTGATCGTCGGCTATGCCGGCCAGGAGACGCTGGCGCAGGCCGCCTTTCTCGGCATCGGCGCCTACACGACCGCGCTGCTGACCCGGGCCGGCTGGCCGTTCGGCCTTGCCTTCTTCGCCTCGGGCGCGCTCGCTTTCGCGGTCGGGCTGGTCATCGGCTTTCCGGCGCTGCGGGTGCGCAAGCATTACCTCGCCTTCGTGACGCTGGCCTTCGGCGTGTTCGTCTGGCTGGTGATCCGCAACGAGGAGTGGCTGACCGGCGGGGTCATGGGCATTCAGGACATCCGCCGCCCGTCGCTGTTCGGCCTCAGCCTGCGCCCGCATCAGCATTATTACTGGTTCGTGCTGGCGGCGGCCGCGCTTCTCACCTTCGCCATGTGGTGGCTCGTGCGCTCGCCCTGGGGTCGCGCGTTCACCGCGCTGCGCGAGAACCCGACCCGGGCCGAAAGCCTCGGCGTCGACGTGCGGCGCTACACGCTGCTCGCCTTCGCGATCGGCTCGGCCTACGGCGGCTTTGCCGGCGCGCTCTACGCGCCGCTGGTCGAGTTCATCGACCCGGCGCCCTTCGCGCTCGGCCCGTCGCTGCTCTACCTGCTCATGGTCGTGGTGGGCGGGTCGGGCACGTTGGCCGGGCCCTTCGTCGGCGCCGCCATCGCCGTCCTGCTGCCCGAATGGCTGCGCTTCGCCGAGAGCTACTATCTGCTGATCTATGCCGCGCTCGTCATCGTGATGATGGCGTTCTGCCCGACCGGGATCGTCGGCCTGCTCCAGCGCGTGGCGGCCCTGCGGCGTCGGCAGCCGGCGCCAGCCGAGCCGGCCGGGCCGGCGGCCCTCGCGCTCGAGGACGCCCGGCGGTGAAGCCCGTTCTCGAGGTGCGCGACATCCACAAGCGTTTCGGCGGCGTCCGCGCGGTGGACGGCGTCTCCTTCGACGTCCATCAGGGCGAGATCCTGGGGCTGATCGGCCCGAACGGCTCGGGCAAGACGACGCTGTTCAACTGCATCCTCGGCCAGTTCGTTCCCAGCGCCGGCGAGGTGATGCTCGACGGCGCGCGGGTCACCGGCCTGCGCCCCTCCGAGCTCAACCGCCGGGGCGTCGGCCGCACGTTCCAGCTCCTGCAGGTGTTCCCCCAACTGTCGGTGCGCGAGAACCTGATTCTCGCCGGCCAGGAGCACCGGGGCTCGATGCTCGGACGCCTGTTCGGCCGGCGCGACGCGGGATTGACGGCCGCGGCCGACCGCATGATCGAGTTCTTCCGGCTCGGCCATCTTGCCGACGCCAGGGCCGGCGGCCTCAGCTACGGCCAGCAGAAGCTGCTCGATGTCGCCATGGCCTTCATGGCCGGTCCCCGTCTCGTGTTGCTCGACGAACCGGCTGGCGGCGTGAACCTGACGATGCTGGCCGGCCTGCGCGAGCGGCTCGAGACCATGAACAAGGCGGCCGGCGCCACCTTCGTCGTGATCGAGCACAACATGGAATTCGTGATGGCGTTGTGCTCACGCATCCTCGTGCTCGCCGAGGGGCAGATCATCGCCGAGGGGGCGCCCGAAGCCGTGCGCCGCGACCGCAAAGTGATCGAGGCCTATCTTGGACACTGACGCGATTCTCACGCTCGACGGGGTCGTCTCGGGCTACGGCAAGATGACGATCCTGCACGGCACCACGGCCGGCATCCGGCGCGGCGCCATCACCACGGTCATCGGTCCCAACGGGGCGGGCAAATCGACCGTGTTCAAGACCGTGTTCGGGCTCCTGCCGGTGAGCGCCGGGCGCATCCTGTTCGACGGCCGTGACGTGACCAATCGCACGCCGCGCCAGATGCTCGATGCCGGCGTCTGCTACGTGCCGCAGGGGCGCAACATCTTTCCCGAGCTCTCGGTGAGGCACAATCTCGAGCTCGGCGGCGTCGCGCTCGGCGACCGCGCGCGTCTGGCCGGGCGGATCGCGGCGCTGATGGAGCGCTTTCCCGTGCTGCGCCAGAAGGCGAGAGCGCAGGCCTCGACCCTCTCGGGCGGGCAGCAGAAGCTGCTCGAGGTGGCGCGCGGCCTGCTCCTCGACCCCAAGCTCATGCTCATCGACGAGCCCTCGATCGGCCTTTCGCCGCTGATGGTGCAGGAGGTGTTCGCCATCCTCGCCGATCTCAGGGCCAAGGGGGTGACGATCCTGCTCATCGAGCAGAACGCCAAGCAGGCGCTCGAGCATTCCGACTACGGCCTGGTCCTCGAACAGGGCCAGACCCGGATCGAGGACGCCGCCTCCCGCATCCTCGCCGATCCGCGCATCGGCGAGCTGTTCCTGGGCGGGGCGCTCCATTCCGCGGCATGAGGAGCGGGAAGATGCAGAGAGCCCTCGTCGGCCTGATCGGCGCCAATATCCAGAAGTCGCTGTCGCCGGCGCTGCACGAGGACGCCTTCGCCGCCGCCGGCATCCGCGGCCATTACCACCTGATGGACCTCAACCGGCTGCCGGGCCGCCGGCTCGGCGAGCTCGTCGACGCCGCCCGCGCCGTGGGCTTCCTTGGCCTCAACGTCACCTATCCGTGCAAGGAAACCGTCCTGCCGCTGCTCGACGAGGTCTCGGCCGAGGCGCGCCAGATCGGCGCGGTCAACACGGTGACGATCGAAGCCGGCCGCCGCACCGTCGGCCACAACACCGATCGCAGCGGCTTCCGTTTGAGCTTCGAGGAGACGCTCGGGCGCGGCGCCGTCGCCGGCCAGGCCGTGGTGGTGGTCGGCGCCGGCGGCGCGGGACGGGCCGTCGCCCTCGCGCTGGTCGATCTCGGGGCGGAGCGCGTGCTGGTCTACGACAAGGACACGCGGCGCGGCGCGGCGCTGGTGGCCGACCTCGTGGTCCACGTCGGCACGGCGCGCTGCCAGTTGCTCGAATCGCCGGCGCCGGCCATGGCGCAGGCGGCCGGCGTGGTCAACGCCACGCCCGTCGGCATGCTCGGCTTCGCCGGCATTCCCGTGCCCCTCGATGCGATCGGGCCGCAGCACTTCGTCGCCGACGTCGTCTACACGCCGCTCGAGACCGACCTGATCCGGGCCGCCCGGGCCAAGGGCGCGCGCGTGCTTGCCGGCGGCGGCATGTGCGTCCACCAGGCCGCCGAAGCCTTTCGGCTGTTCACCGGCCTCGCTCCCGACGTCGGCCGCATGAAGCGGGTGTTCGCGAGCGCCGCCGCCGAGCGCGACAAGGCGCTGACGACCGCAACCTGAGCCGCCGGCAAGTCGCGTTGTGCGGTTGAAAGGTCCGGACCGCTTGCGGAACGGACGGTGGCCGCAGCCTTCGCAGCCGGTCGGGAGCCAAATCTTTCGGCGCCCTCCTCGGCATTGTCCTGGCGCTGGTCGCCGCGCTCGCGTCCGCCGAGCGGATGCGGCCATGCGCGATGACCGGGCGTTCGCCGGCTCGCACATCGGCTCCTCGCCCGGCCGGGGCGGCGCCCGATTGCGGCGCACGCGCCAGAAATCGGCGGCGGCGATGGCGCAATGATGAAACCTGCTCATCAATAGGCGCAAAACGATCATTTGCCGCGCATATGCCGTTTCCGCATCATCGGCATGGCATCGGCGCGAAAGGACCGGCATTCCGGTCCGAGCACGGTCGGCGCTGCGAGCGGGAGGGACGGATGCAGCAGGGCGTTCGCTGCATGTTGATGCGCGGCGGCACCTCGAAAGGAATCTATGTCCTGGCCGAGGAATTGCCGGCGGATGCCGCGGCGCGAGACCGCGTCTTGCTCGAGCTGATGGGCTCGCCGGACGCACGCCAGGTCGACGGCCTCGGTGGCGCCCATCCGCTCACCAGCAAGGCCGCGATCGTGTCGCGCTCGCCCGACCCGGGCTGGGACGTCGACTTCCTGTTCTGTCAGGTCGGCATCGACAAGCCGGCGGTCGACACGACGCCGAATTGCGGCAACATCTTGGCCGGGGTCGCGCCCTTCGCCATCGAACGCGGCCTGGTTGCGGCGCGCCATCCCGAGACTCGGGTCAGGGTGCGGACCATCAATACCGGGTCCCTTGCCGAACTCCTGGTGCAAACACCGAACGGCCGGGTTGTCTATGGCGGCGAGGCGCGCATCGACGGAGTGCCCGGCACCGCCGCGCCGATCGCCATCGACTTCCTCGACGCGGCCGGCTCGGTCTGCGGCTCGCTGCTGCCGACGGGGCGCGCCGTCGATCAGGTGGCGGGTGCCGCAGTCACCCTGATCGACAACGGAATGCCCGTGATCGTCCTGGCTGCGAGCCCGGTAGGCCGCACGGGCTACGAGCCGCGCGAGGCCCTCGATCGGGATGCCGGGCTCAAGGCCCGGCTCGAGGAGATCCGCCGGGCCGCCGGGCCATTGATGAACCTGGGCGAGGTCGCCGACCGTGTGGCGCCGAAGGTCGTGCTGGTCGCGCCGCGAGCGGCAACCTGGCGCTTGCTGGCGCCGCGGCTCGGAGTCCGTTACAGCAGGATTGCGCCCACCGGCTGGGTGCCGAGCGGGGTCGCCGCTATAGAGGCAACATACGGATGCGCGTCGATTTCTTGGGCCTGGAGGCTTTCCTCAGCATCGCCGAGCACGGCAGCTTCTCCAAGGCGGCGGCTCACCTGAATCTGTCGCATACCGCACTCAGCCACCGCATGCGGAAGCTCGAGAGCGATCTTGGCGTCAAGCTGCTGACCCGGACGACGCGGCACGTCGCGCTGACCCCCGCCGGGGTCGACCTGTTGCCGAAGGCGCGCAAGATGATGGGCGACATTGCGGCCTCGCTCGAATCGCCGCGCCAGCAAGGCAGGGCGCGACAGGAGTGCCTGGCCATCGGCTGTCTGCCGACCGTCGCCATGCACTATCTGCCGCCGCTGCTCGAGGAGCTTCGCACCGCGCACCCGGACCTCAGCGTCCGGGTCTTCGACAATTCCGCCATCGAGATCGCCGACCGGGTCCAGAGCGGGGAGGCCGAATTCGGCATCACCGTTCTGTCGGCCAACCGGTGGGATCTGGAGATCACCCCGCTCATGAAGGAACCGTTCGTCCTCGCCTGTCCGGCCCGGCATCCGTTGACGCGGCGGCAATCGGTCAACTGGTCGGCGCTGGAGAGATTGCCGCTCGTTCGCATCAGCCTGCAGACCGGCAATCGGGCACTGATCGACGAGGCGCTCGGCAGCCGACGCGAGAAGATGACCTGGCATTACGAAGTTCAGCATGTGGCCAGCGCGCTTAGCCTGGTTGCGGCGGGCCTGGGCCTGGCGGTGGTACCGCGGCTTGCAGTGGATGCCGCCCGATCGCACGGCGTCGTTGCGATGCCGCTGCGCAATCCCAGCGTCTCGCGGACACTGGGCATCGTTGCCCGGCACGGCCTGCCGCTGTCGTTCGCGGCGGATGCCCTGCTGGCGATCATCCGCCGGCATGCAAGAAGCCGGTAGGCGGCCCGAGAAGCGGAGCCGTGGGGGCGGATCTAGCCGGTAGCGGCCCAGCCGGCCACCCTCGGCCTCTGCGCCGGCGCGCCCGGAAGCCCTCGCCCTTGACCCCCTCAGGCCGCCCGCGTACAAACCGCCGAGTGCCGTTTCTGGTTTCAACTCCGGTCCGGAAAGCCGTAGAAATCCTGGGGCGGAATCGGACGGAAAAAGTTGAAACCGCGGAATGCCAAATTAACAAAAAGACAGTTTATATCAGATGGTTGGCCGACGTAGCTCAGGGGTAGAGCAACTGATTCGTAATCAGTAGGTCCGCGGTTCAAATCCGCGCGTCGGCACCACCACCGGCCTCGCCGCGGCGGGGGCGGGTTTCGCATGCGGGCCGCGTTTTCGGCGAGGCGTGCTCGCGCCGGCTTCGCTAAGCTGCGGCGGGAAAGCTGATCGAGGTCGGGTTGCGAGGCGTGGGCGCGGAAGGCCGAGCGGCGGCGGACGAGCCGACCGTGCTGCTGGTCGAGGACGTGGCGTCGCTGGCCCGCGTCTACTGCGAATTCCTGCGCGACGAGCACTGTCGCGTCGTTCACGCCGCCACCGGCAGCGACGCCCTCAAGTTGATCGACCAGTTGCTGCCGACGGTGGTGCTGCTCGACCTCAACCTGCCCGACATCGCCGGCATGGACATCCTCAAGCACGTGGCCGAGGCGGCGCTGCCCTGCGCGGTGGTGGTGATCACCGCCTACGGCTCGGTCAACGTCGCCGTCAAGGCGATGCGGCTCGGCGCGCAGGATTTCCTGATCAAGCCGTTCAATGCCGAGCGGCTCAAGACCACGGTGCGCAACACCCTCGAGCGGCAGCGGCTGGCGCGCATGGTCGAGGCCTACCGCGAGACCTTCGGCCGCGACCATTATCACGGCTTCGTCGGCCGCTCGCTGGCCATGCAGGCGGTCTACCGCATCATCGACAGCGTGGCCTCGAGCCGCGCCACCGTGTTCATCACCGGCGAGAGCGGCACCGGCAAGGAGCTCTGCGCCCGGGCCATCCACCGGCAGAGCCCGCGCCGCGACCGCCCCTTCGTCGCCCTCAACTGCGCGGCGATCCCCCGCGACCTGATGGAAAGCGAGATCTTCGGGCACGTGAAGGGCGCTTTCACCGGCGCGCTCGCCGACCGCGAGGGCGCGGCGACGCGTGCCGACGGCGGCAGCCTGTTCCTCGACGAGGTCTGCGAGCTCGACGTCAACCTGCAGGGCAAGCTGCTGCGCTTCGTGCAGACCGGCGAGTTCCAGCGCGTCGGCTCGAGCCGCGAGGAGACCGCCAATATCCGCTTCATCTGCGCCACCAACCGCGACCCGCTGGCCGAGGTGAAGGCCGGCCGTTTCCGCGAGGATCTCTACTACCGCCTGCACGTGGTGCCGATCGCGCTGCCGGCCCTGCGCGAGCGCGAGGACGACGTGCTGCTGCTGGCGCGCCATTTCCTCGCCCTCTATGCCCACGAGGAGGGCAGGCGCTTCAAGGGATTCTCGCCCGAAGCCGAGGCCGCGCTTGCCGCCTATCCGTGGCCGGGCAACGTGCGCGAGCTGCAGAACGTGGTCCGCAACGTCGTCGTGCTGCACAACGACGAGCTCGCCGGTTTCGACATGCTGCCGCCGAGCCTGCACCAGCCGCTGCCCGGCCCGGGCCATCCGGCGGCGCCCCCGGCGCCCAAGCCCGCATCGGCGCCCGCTGGCGACGCCGCCGGTGAAAGCGGGATCGTCCCGCTCTGGCAGGTCGAGAAGGACGCCATCGAGAGGGCGATCGCCCTCTGCGAGGGCAACATTCCGCGGGCGGCCGCGCTGCTTGGCGTCAACGCGTCAACGCTCTACCGCAAACGCCTGCGCTGGCAGGAAGGCGGCTAGCGGCCTTTTCGCCGTTCAGCCGCCCGACTTGCCGGCGCTTGCCACCGCCTCGGCAAGCGCCGCCAGTTCGCGCGGTGCGATCGCCGCGAGCTGGCGCACCAGCACGGCCGCTCGGGCCCGGTCGTTGCCGCAGCGCTCGAGCTCGGCGGCGCCGGCGTAAAGCTCCCTGGCGCCGAACGTGCCGGCGGCGCTCTTCAGGGCGTGCGCCGCGCGATGCAGCGCGGCCATGTCGCCGCCGTCGGCCATGGCCGCCAGGCCGCCGACGCGCGTCTCGGTCTCGGCGCGGAAGCCGGCGAACAGGGCGGCGAGGCGGTCGCCCGGCGCATGCCTGGCGAGATCGTCGAGGACGCCGCGGTCGATCGACGGGGCCGGATCGGCGTTCGCGGCCGACACGCCGTCGCCGATGCTGCGGTCCACCGCCGCGAGCAGGGCGGCGCGCCCGACCGGCTTGGTGACGTAGCCGGCCATGCCGGCTTCGCGGCAGATGCGATCGAAGCCCGGCAGTGCCGTCGCGGTCAGCGCCAGCACCGGCGGCGTGCCGGCCCCGCCATGGGCGCGGATCGCGGCCGTGGCCTCGAAGCCGTCGAGGTTCGGCATCGAGATGTCCATCAACACCGCGTCGTAGGTCGCGCCGGCGACGGCGGCGATCGCGGCATGGCCGTCGCCGGCCTCGTCGACGCGATAGCCTGCGCCCTCGAGCAGCAGACGCACGACGGCGCGGTTGCTCCCGCTGTCGTCGACGACGAGGACGCGACGAGGTGCCGCCGCGCGGCGCGGCGCCAGCGCCGCGGCCAGCCGCGCCGGCGTCAGCGGCCAGGCGATGTCGGTGGGCGCGCCGCCCCCGCCATAGGTGACGAGGCGAAGGCCGAGCTCGCGGCAAAAGGCCAGCAAGCAATGCCTGCCGACAGCCTCGTAGCACGCGCGCGCGTTTGCCGACACTAGCGCGATCGGCGCAGGCTCGTTGCCGGCGGCCGTCGCCGCGCAGCGCGCCAGCGCGGCATCGAGCCGATCTGCGGCGGCGCTTTCGGCAAAGGCGCCCCAAGCCGCGACCTGGCGGGCGAGCAGCTCCGCCGTGGCTCCATGCTGGTCGCTGACGATAACCGACAGCCCCTCGATCCGAGGGAGGTTCGCCGGTGGGCCCGGCAAGGGCACCAGCGGCATCTCGATCGCTGCTCGGGCGATGCGCTCGCTGGCGCCGCCATCGCGGCGCAGCCCGGCGACCGTCGACGGGCTCGGCTCTGGCGAAAGCTTCAGCAGGGGGTCGCCGTACTTCGAGCGCGCGAGCGTCGCCTCGAGCGGCATCACGCCACCGAGGCCCGCCCCTTCAGCGGCCAAGGACGCCAGCGCCTGGCGCAGATGATGGGCGTCGGGGAGCGTATACCGCGCCAACTCGCCCTCGGGTATGCAAAGAACGAGCGGCAAGGACGGGGCGCGCCGGGCAATCGCTTGCGCCGCGCCCTCAAGCAAGTCGGTGACCGGCAACGAGCGGCCGCCCGCATCCTCGCCCCGGCCGTCTGCCCCCAGGGTCATGGCCGCGCCCGTCCGCCTCGCCAAATGTCGTCGAATTTGACGCCCTTTCCAGCAAGGAGCGTACCAGCGGCCGCGGCAGCCGAAGCCGCAATATCTGGTCGGCAACCGCCGGTTGCCGGGCAAATCGGCCGGCCGACGGGACGGACAACCGCCCGATTCTGCAAAACGCCAATGCAAACTGCGATTCACGGCGCCGCAACGGGGCGAAATGCGCCGCCGCCGTGACCGCGGTCACGTGGAACTGGCGGCGGGTGGTCTAGACAGGCGGCGGGTAAGAGGCCCGGCGTTGGGCCGCCCTGGCCCGGCGCCGAGCGCAACCCGGGCCGGGTCAAGGAGACAGGGATGTACGTGCACCTCTATCCGACCTGGGACCTCGATGAGGCGGTGCTGAGCCGGCCGCCGGCGTCGCCGGGGCGTGCGCTCGCCAGCGGGCTCTTCCTCTGGCTCGCAATGCTGGCGATCGCCGAGGTGATGCTGTGATGCCACGGCGCCCGCGAAGGCCGACCGGCCCTTGCACCCGGCCGTGAGAAGTGATCGACTGCCGGTCGCTCGCGCGGCGCGGTAAGCCAAGTGATGTCGAGACAGAGTTTGAAGCGAATAGATCAGGCCGCGCTGGACGGCGCCCTCGACGCGCACGGCCGCTTCCTCAAGGCGATCCAGGGCGGCTCGCGGCTGATTCTCGCCTTCTACGACATCGACCGGCTCAATATGGCCGGCCGCGACCTGTCGAACGGCGAGCTGGTCGGGGCCTCGCTGGTCGGGACCGGTTGCCGCGGCGCCCGGCTGATGTGCGCCAACCTGTTCGGCGCCGACCTCACCGACGCCGATCTGAGCGGCGCCGACCTCACTCGTGCCGACCTGCGCGGCGCGACGCTGAAGCGCACCAATCTCGAAGGCGCCAACCTGCAATACGCCGACATCCGCGACGGCTTCATCCTGATGCGCGACGAGGCCGGCAACTATGCCCTGCACAACCGGCCGCGCGCCGCGGCCACGGCCGATGCCCGCTTCGCCGGCGCCGACCTGTCGTCGGCCAAGCTCGCCCGCATGTTCGGCCCGCGCACCGACCTTTCGAACGCCAACCTGCGCAACGCCAGCCTGCGCGAGGCCGATCTTTCGCATTCGAACTTGAGCGGCGTCGTGCTCTCGGGGGCCGACCTGACCGGCGCCAACTTGAGCCAGTGCCTGCTGCACGGCGCGGTTCTGGCCGGTTCGCTCCTCGACCGCACCAATCTCGACGGCGCGGATCTGACCGCCGCCAACTTCAATCGCGGCGACCTCGCCAAGGCCGATGCCAACCGCGCCATCCTGCCGACCTCGCTGAGCTCGCTCGACCGCACCATCCAGGAGATCATCAAGGACCACGCGCGCTGGATCGCCTCGATGGGGCGCGAGGGCGCGCAGGCCAATCTCGACCGCGTCGACCTGAACGAGCTGGTCGCCCCCGGTATCAACCTCTCGGCCGCCAAGCTGACCCTGACCATCCTCAAGGACGCCGACCTGCGCGGCGGCCAGTTCCAGATGGCCGACTTCACGCTCGCCTTCATGGCCGGGATCAAGCTCGCCGACGCCAATCTGCGCGGCTCCAAGCTCGAGAAGGCCAATCTCGTGCAGGCCGATCTCAGCAACGCCGACCTGTCGCCGATGCCGGTGGCGGGCACCAGCCTGCACTCCTGGTCGGCCCGGCTGCGCGAGGCCAATCTCAGCCGCGCCGATCTGCGCGGCGCCAACCTCACGCGGGCCGACCTGGCCGAGGCCAACCTGACCGGCGCCGACCTGCGTCACGCCAACCTGAAGGACGCGACGCTGGTCGATGCCAACCTCACCGACGCCGACTTGCGCGAGGCCAAGCTCGACGGCGCCGACCTTCGCGGCGCCATCGGCCGCCGTTAGGAACCCGTCCGGGTGACCGCCGCCGCCGCGCGCTGCGGCGGCAGCCAGCGCGTCACGAAGCGTTCGAGCCAGGCGCCGAGCGCGGCGTCGTGCGCCTGCCAGTGGCGGGTCTGCTCCTCGCGCGACTGCGCGCCCGGCAGCACCAGGCGATGGGCGGCGCGCCGCGACCAGGTCTGCATCATCGCCCGCGTCACTTCGGGGTGGAACTGGATGCCGTAGGCGCTGGCGCCGCAGCGGAAGGCCTGGTTCGGGAAATAGTCGCCGGTCGCCAGCAGCGCGGCGCCGCGCGGCAGCTCGAAACCCTCGCCATGCCATTGATAGGCCAGCATCGGCTCGGGGAACAGGTGGCGCCCGGCGGCGGTGGGGGCGACGCGGTAATAGCCGATCTCGTGCCAGCCTTCGGGATGCGCCTCGACGCGGGCGCCGAAGGCCCGCGCCAGCATCTGCGCGCCGAGGCAGATGCCGAGGAACGGCGTTTCGGCCTCGACCAGGCGGCCGATGAAGTCGATTTCGGCGCGGATGAAGGCGAGGTGGTCGTCGTTGGCGCTCATCGGCCCGCCGAAAACCACCGCCGCGGCATGGTCGTCCATGCAAGCGGGCAGCGGGTCGCCGAGCGCCGGCCGGCGCACGTCGAGCTGGTAGCCGAGCGCGCGCAGGACCGCGCCGACGCGGCCGGGGTCCGACGTCTCCTGGTGGACGATGAGCAGCACCTTGCCCGACATGGCGCTGTCCTCTTAGCCCTTGCCGGCGCCGCCGCGCAAGGCCGACGGCCGATCCTCGCCGATCCTGGTTGAGCCCAGGTTAAGGCCGCGGGCGGCCTATTGCGCGGTCAGGCCGCCGTCGAGCACCAGCTCGGCGCCGGTCATGAACTTCGATTCGTCCGAGGCCAGGTAGAGGATGCCGTTGGCGACGTCGTCGGGCTCGCCGATGCGACGGAGCGGGATCTGCGCCACCAGCTTGTCGCGGACCTTGGCCGGGTCGCCGCCGGCCATCAGCATCGCCTGCACCATCGGCGTGTCGATGAAGGTGGGGTGGACCGAATTGCAGCGGATCTCGTAGCCCTGGCGGGCGCAATGCAGCGCCACCGACTTGGCGAGCATCCGCGCCGCCGCCTTGCTCGAATTGTAGGCCGCCATGTTGTGCCCGGCGACCAGGCCCGAGACCGAGGAGATGATGACGATCGAGCCCGGCGCGTGCGGGCGCATCGCCGGCAGCGCGTGCTTGCAGCCGAGGAACACGCCGTCGAGGTTGACGGCGTGGACGAAGCGCCATTCCTCGAGGCTCGTCCGCTCGACGTCCTTGAGCACGCCGACCCCGGCGGAATGGACGAGCACGTTGAAGCGGCCGAAATGCGCCACCGTTCGCTCGATCGCGGCGATCCACTGGCGCTCGTCGGTGACGTCGAGCGGAATGGCGGTCGCCGCCGCGCCGATCTCGCGCGCCACCTGCTCGGCCCCTTCGGCATTGCGGTCGGTGACGGCGACCTGCGCCCCCTCGCGGGCGAGCAGCAGCGCGCTCGCCCTCCCCAGGCCCGACGCCGCGCCGGTGATCAGCGCCACCTTGCCCGCCACGCGTCCCATTGCCGCCTCCCCGTTCACGCCGACGCGCCGCCGCTGTCGGCCGTCAGCAGGATCTTGCCGCCCCGGCCGCCGCGCGCCGCATGCGCCAGCGCCTCGCGCACCCGCGAGAGCGGATAGGTCGCCTCGATCTCGGCCTTGAGCGTGCCGTCGGCGATTTGCGCCGCCAGCCGTTCGTAGAGGGCGCGGATCTCGGCGATCTGGCGGGTGGCGAGCCAGCGCGCCAGCCAGAAACCACGCAAGCTCACGTCGCGGAAGACGATGTCGGCGGCGTCGATGCGGCAGGCCTCGCCCGAGAGCAGGCCGTAGTTCACCACCGTGCCGCCGTCGGCCACGCACTTGGCGAGGCGCCGCGTCGCCTCGCCGCCGACGGCATCGATGCCTAAGCGCACCGCGCCCTTGCCCACCGCCGCGGCGACCCGCGTGGCAAGGTCCGGCCCGTCGACCAGCACCGCATCGGCGCCGATGTTCTTCAGCGACGCGGCGGCGTCGGCGCGGCGCACGACGTTCGCCGTATGCAGGCCGAGCGTGCGGGCGATGCGGACAAGATACTGGCCCACCGCCGAATTGGCCGCGTCCTGGATCACCCAGTCGCCGGGGCGTAAGGCGACGAATTCGTGCAGCATCAGCCAGGCGGTCGGCGGATTGACCGCGAGCATGGCCAGTTGCCGCGGATCGGGGACCGCGGGCAGGGCGAACAGGCGCTCGGCCTTGACGGTCGCCCGCTCGCGCCAGTTGCCGCGCTGGGCCAGCAGCACCAGGACGCGGTCGCCGGCCTGGAGGTGCGCCACCCCGGCGCCGACCTCGCGCACCCGCCCCACCGCTTCGCCGCCGGCGAAGGCGGGCAGCGGCGTCGGGCGGGCGCCGTAGCGACCCTCGAACATCAGGAGGTCGGCGGGATTGATCGAGCAGGCCTCGATCTCGACCGCGACCTCGCCGGCGGCGGGCGGCGGCGGCTCGGGCAAGTCGACCAGCTCGGCGACCTCGGCCGGCGGCCCGAAGCGGCTGAAGCGGACGGCTTTCATCGGTTCCGCCGCCCGCCGCTCAGCGGTAGATCAGGGTCGGCAGCCAGAGCACCAGGCCCGGCCAGTAGGTGACGATGCCGAGCGTGACCAGGAGCGGCACCAGGAACGGAGCGCAGGCGCGCGAGGCGCGCTCGAACGAGATGCGGGCCACCCGCGCCAGGATGTAGAGCACCATGCCGACCGGCGGCGTCAAGAGCCCGATCATCAGGTTGAGCACCATGATCAGGCCGAAATGCACCGGGTCGACGCCGATCCGTTCCATCAGCGGCAGCAGCACCGGCACCAGGATGGTGATCGCGGCGATCGTTTCCATGAAGCAGCCGACGATCAGCAGGAAGATGTTGACCAGCAGCAGCACGGCCCACGGCTCGCTGGTCACCGCCAGCACGGCGTCGGCGATCTGGTCGGTGACCCGGGTGGTGGTGATCAGCCAGCCGAAGATCGAGGCGCCGCCGACGATGAGCAGGATGATCGCCGTCGTCTCCGCCGTCTCCATGCTGACGCGGACGAGGCCGCGCAGGTCGAGCGTGCGGTAGACGAAGAGGCCGAGGAACAGCGCGTAGGCGGTGGCGGCGATCGCCGCCTCGGTCGGGGTGAAGGCGCCGCTCATCATGCCGCCGATCAGGATCACCGGCGTCAGCAGCGGCAGAAAGGCGCGCTGGAAGGTGTGCCGGAGCCGCGACAGCGCGAAAGAGGCGTCGCGGTGGAAGCCGCGCACATGCGCGTACCAGGCGACCATCGCCATCAGCGTCGCCGCCATCAGGAGCCCGGGGATCAGGCCGGCGGCGAAGAGCTGGCCGATCGAGGCATTGGCCATCACGCCGTAGATCACCATCGGCAGCGAGGGCGGGATGATCGGGCCGATGGTCGACGAGGCGCCGGTGATGCCGACGGCGAAATCGGCGTCGTAGCCGTGGTCGCGCATCGCCTTGATCTCGATGTTGCCGAGGCCGCCGGCATCGGCCACCGCGGTGCCCGACATGCCGGCGAAGATCACCGAGCCGACGACGTTGACATGGCCGAGCCCGCCCTTGAGCCAGCCGACCAGCGCCAGCGCGAAGGCATAGATGCGCTCGGTGATGCCGGCGGTGTTCATCAGGCTGCCGGCCATGATGAAGAACGGGATCGCCAGCAACGGGAAGGAGTCGACCCCCATCACCATGCGGTGCACCACCACCAGGTCGGGCATGTGGCCCTGCAGGAGGACGAAGATCAGCGACGCGCCGCCGAGCGCGATCGCCACCGGCACGCCGATCAGCAAGAGGCCCATGAACGAGAGCAGCAGCACCGCGGTCATTGGTGGCGGCCCTCGTCGTGCACGCGGGTCAGGTCGCTCGACCCGCGCCGCTGATGGCTGATCGCCACCTGCGCCGAACGCAGGGTCATCAGCGCGAAGCCGGCCAGCGCCACGGCGAAGACGTAGCTCATCGGCCAGTCGATCACCACCATGCGCTGGGTGTGCATGATCAGCGTCACCTTCCAGGCCAGCCAGGTCGCGTAGGCGAAGAAGGCCAGGCGCAGCAGGTCGACCAGCGTCGACAGGGCGAAGGCGGCGCGCCGGCCGAGATAGACGTAGAAGAACTCGACATGGATGTGGGTGTTGCGCCGCGCCGCCATCGCGGCGCCGACGAATGTGACGCAGATCAGCAGGTAGCGCGCGATCTCCTCGGTCCAGGCGAGCGAGTCGTTGAGCACGTAGCGGGTGAAGAACTGCAGGAAGACGACCACCGCCAGCACCCAGAAGAGGACGAAGGTCACCCAGTCCTCGACGTGCCAGGCGGAGAGCGGCGGCTCGGCGGCCGGCGCCTCGGCCACGGCATCGAAACGCACGGCTTCGGTCACGCAAAATCCTCCCTTGCGGGCGCGCTTCCGGCGGCCCGCTTTTTCGGCTATTCCAGTCATGGCGCCGCCGGCAAGGCAAGCGAAAAACACCGGCCGATGGCGAGGCAAGGGGGGAACATGGCGCGCATCGAGCGCATCGAGATCACGCAGGTCGACCTCAAGCCGAAGGTCAAGCGCACCGACGCCATCCAGGCCTTTCTCGCCCAGGAGACGCCGATCGTGCGCATCTTCGCCGACGACGGGGCCGACGGCGCGGGCTACAGCTATACCATCGGCCAGGGCGGCTCGTCGGTGGTGGCGCTGATCCGCGACCACATGGCGCCGTGGCTGATCGGTCGCGATCCGGCGCGGGTCGAGGAGCTGTGGAAGGGGCTCTACTTCCTCACCCACGCCACCTCGGTCGGCGCCATCACCAGCCTGGCGCTGGCCGCGGTCGACAGCGCGCTCTGGGACCTGCGCTGCCGGCGCGCCGGCCTGCCGCTCCATGTCATGGCCGGCGGCGCGCAGGCCCGCGTGCCGCTCTACACCACCGAGGGCGGCTGGCTGCATCTCGAGCCCAAGGCGCTGGTCGAGGAGACGCTGGCGGCGCGCGCGGCCGGCTTCCGCGGCGCCAAGATCAAGGTCGGCCGGCCGCACGTCGCCGAAGACATGGCGCGCCTCGAGGCGGTGCGCGACGCGGTCGGCCCCGGCTTCGAGATCATGGTCGACGCCAACCAGCGCTTCACCGTGGCCGAGGCGATCCGCCGCGCCCGCCACTACGAGCGGCTCGACCTCGCCTGGTTCGAGGAGCCGCTGCCGGCCGAGGACCTCGACGGCCACGCGCGGCTCTCTGCCGGCACCACGCTGCCGGTGGCGGTCGGCGAATCGCTCTACCATCCGAGCCATTTCCGCGAATATCTGCAGCGCCGCGCCTGCTCGATCGTGCAGGCCGACGTCGCTCGCGTCGGCGGCATCACCCCGTGGCTCAAGACCGCCCACCTGGCCGAGACGTTCAACGTCGACGTCTGCCCGCATTTCCTGATGGAGCTGCATGTCGGGCTGTGCGCCGCGGCGCCCAACGCCGCCTGGGTCGAATACATCCCCCAGCTCGACGACATCACCTCGAGCCGGCTCGGCATCGAGGACGGCTACGCGCTGCCCTCCGATGCGCCCGGGCTCGGCATCGAATGGGACTGGCCGGCGATCGGCCGCCGCCAGGCCGCCGCCCCGGCGGTGGTGCGCTGAGGCGGCTCCCGGCGGCGGTCCGCCGGGCTACTTCAGCGCCTGCAGCCGGTCGTACTGCTCCTTGCTCCAGCCGGCGCCGGCCGCCGCGTCGAGGTGCAGCGGCTTGGCCGCCTCGATGAAGGCGGCGGTGTTGGGCCGCACCACGGTCTTGCCCTGGGCCTTGAACCAGTCGGGCAGCTTGAGCTCGGATTCGCGGATCGCCGCGCTCGCCCGCGTCGCCGCCTCGCGGTAGACGTCCTGGAAGATCTTGCGCTCGTCGGCGTTGAGGCGGTTCCACAGCGGGCCGCCGATCACCGTCACCAGGCTCTCGTAGATGTGGCCGGTGAGGTTGATGTGGCTCTGCACCTCGTAGAACTTCTTGGCCTGGATCGTCGGCAGCGGGTTCTCCTGGCCGTCGACGGTGCCCTGCTGGAGCGCGAGATAGACCTCGGCGAAGGCGATCGGCGTGGCGTTGGCGCCGACCGCCTTGGCGTACATGAGATAGAGCGGCGCCTGCGGCACGCGCAGCTTCATGCCCTTCATGTCGGCGGGCGAGTTGATCGCCTTGTTGGCGGTGGTGTGCCGGGCGCCGTAATAGGTCAGCGCCACGATCTTGTTGCCGGTGGCCTTGTCGTAGCCGCCGGCGAGCTCGGCGAAGAGCTCGCTCTGCGAATACTTCTTCCAGTGGTCGAAGTCGCGGAACATGTAGGGCGCGTTCGAGATCGCGATCGGCTTGTAGGACGAGCCGGCGAAGGCGGCGCCGGTATAGATCATGTCGACGGTGGCGAGCGGCAGCGCCTGGTTGATCTGCTGCTCGTTGCCCAGCGCCGAGGCCGGGAAGACGTCGATCTGGTACTTGTTCTTGGTGCGCTTGGCGATCTCGCCGGCCGCCCACACCGCCTCGGTGTGATAGGGCTCGGTCACCTCGTAGACATGCGCGAACTTGAGCTTGGTCTGCGCCGCGCCGGTCCCCGCCGGCAGGGCGACGGACAAGGCAATGGCGGCGGCGGCAAGCGAGCGTCGGATCATGGCGTTCCCCCTGTTCAGCCGGCCGCGCTGGCACGCAACAGCCGCCGGCATCTTGTTGAGCAACTGAGCTTGGCCGATCGCCGGTTGCCGATCAAGGGCTTCGCCGGGCGCCGGCTGACGCCGCCCCGGCGCCGCCCTATACTCTTCCCATCCTCTCGATCATCGGAACCCGTCATGACCGTTCTCGCCCCGGCGACTCCCGTCAAGCCCGTCATCCGCCTGCATCCCGACGACAACATAGTGGTCGCCCGCGCCGCGCTCATGCCCGGCACGGCGCTGGCCGAGGAAGGCGCCGTCGTGGCCGGCGCCCGCGTGCCGCCCGGCCACAAGGTCGCGGCGCGGGCGATCGCCGCCGGCGAGCCGGTGCGCCGCTACGGCCAGATCATCGGCTTCGCCAGCCGCCCGATCGCGCCGGGCGAGCATGTCCACACCCACAATTGCGAGATGCGCGACTTCGCCCGCGACTACGCCTACGGCGCCGACGCCCGGCCGACCGATTATTTCGCCGAGCCGGCGACCTTCCTCGGCATCAGGCGCGCGGACGGCCGGGTGGCGACGCGCAACTACATCGGCGTGCTCACCTCGGTGAACTGCTCGGCGACGGTGGCGCGCTACATCGCCCAGGCCTTCCGCCGCGACCCCTTCGGCGGCGGCAGCGCGCTCGACGATTTCCCCCAGGTCGACGGCGTCGTCGCGCTGACCCACAAGACCGGCTGCGGCATGGGCGGCGAGGGCGAGGGCATGGACGTGCTGCGCCGCACCATCGCCGGCTACGCGCGCCATCCCAATTTCGCCGCCGTGCTGGTCGTCGGCCTGGGCTGCGAGGCCAACCAGATCGGCGCGCTGATGGAGGCCGAGCGGCTCAAGGGCAGCGACCGCTTCCACACCATGACCATCCAGGAGACCGGCGGCACCGCGAAGACGGTCAAGAACGGCATCGCCCGCATCCGCGAGCTGCTGCCCGTCGTCAACCAGGTGCGCCGCGAGCCGGTGCCGGCCGGGCATATCTGCATCGGCCTGCAATGCGGCGGCTCCGACGGCTATTCCGGCATCTCGGCCAACCCGGCGCTCGGCGTGGCCTCCGACCTCATCGTGCGCAATGGCGGCACGGTGATTCTCTCCGAGACCCCGGAAACCTACGGCGCCGAGCATCTGCTCACGCGCCGCGCGGCGGGCCGCGAGGCCGGCGAGAAGCTGGTCGCGCTGATGCGCTGGTGGGAGGACTACACGGCGCGCAACGGCGGTGAGATGAACAACAACCCCACCCCCGGCAACAAGGCCGGCGGCATCACCACCATCCTCGAAAAATCGCTCGGCGCCGCGGCCAAGGCGGGCTCGACCAACCTGGTCGACGTCCACCGCTATGCCGAGCCGGTCACCGCCAAGGGCTTCGTCTTCATGGACACGCCCGGCTACGACCCGGTCTCGGCCACCGGCCAGGTGGCCGGCGGCGCCAACCTGGTCTGCTTCACCACCG
>CAYTWJ010000015.1:0-12270 GCA_964442055.1 uncultured Rhodospirillaceae bacterium
CGCTGAGATAACGGCGCGATGGCCGCAAACAGGTTGACGGCGCTCAGCCGGCCAACACCGCATCGGCAAGCGCCAATGCACCGTCGTCGGCGCCGCGACGAACCACATCCAGCGCCATTCGAGCTTCCGCGTGCAACCGAGCCGCTGCCAAACGAGCCGTGGCCAGCTCCACCGAAGTGTCCTCTCCATTTCCAATCGCCGCCGACGCGCGGATCAACACCGCCATCATGCCGTACGCGGGAATGATCGCGTCGGACATTGCGGCTTGCAGCGGCTGCCGCTGAAAGAGCTTGAACCCGTAGGTCTTCTGGATCGTCGCCAGCTCGGCCGGCGTCAGGTCCTTGTCCCAGCCGAGCTTCTTCAGCATGCCGAAGGTAACGCCGGGATGGCCGTCCTTGATCTCCGAGCCGACCGGATAGGCGTCCTCGGCGAGCAGGGTCTTGCCGTCGCGCTCGACGCCGAACAGGGCGCGGAAGGCGAGCCCGCCCTCGGCCACCGGCTTGGAGTTGTCGTAGAGGTTCGGCGTCCCCGGATGCTTCATCTCCGCCGTGCCCCAGCACGGCCACGGCAGGCCGTAATAGTCGCCGTCGCACGGGCCGCCGTTGGCGCGCAGCGTGGTGCGGTCGAAAGTGTGCTGGTTGGCCATGTGCAGCTTGAGCCGCTCGGGCGACTGGCCGGTATAGCCGATCGTCCACACGCCCCTGTTGATCTCGCGCAGGATCGATTCCGGCTCGGGCACATTGCCATCGACCTTGATGTGCTTGAACATCTCCTTCTCGTAGCCGAACTTCTTGGCGAACAAGTACATGATCTCGTGATCGGCCTTCGCCTCGAACAGCGGCTTCATGATCGCGTCGCCCCATTGCAGCGAGCGGTTCGAGGCGGTGCGCGAGCCGCTCACCTCGAGCTGGGTCGCCGCGGGCAGCAGGTACACCCCGTCGGTGCGGTCGCTCAACACCGCCGAGAAGGTCGGATAGGGGTCGATGACCACCAGCATGTCGAGCTTCTCGACCGCCTTCTTCTGGTCGGGCAGCCGGGTCTGCGAGTTCGGCGCATGGCCCCAGAAGACCATCGCCCTGACATTGTCGGGCTGGTCGAGATTGGCCTTTGCCTCGAGCACGCCGTCGAACCAGCGCGACACCGGTATGCCCTTGTTTTCCATCAGCTTCGGGCTGCCGAAGCGGCCCTTGAGATAGTCGACCGAGACGTCCCAGACGCCGGCCCAGTGCTTCCACGCCCCGGGAACGAGGCCGTAGTAGCCGGGCAGGGTCGAGACGTCGAGGCCGAGGTCGGTCGCGCCCTGCACGTTGTCGTGGCCGCGGAAGATGTTGGTGCCGCCGCCGGCCACGCCCATGTTGCCGAGCGCCAGCTGCAGCACGCAGAGCAGCCGCGTGTTGTTGACGCCGATATGGTGCTGGGTGATGCCCATGCACCAGACCACCGTGCCCGGCTTGTTGGTGGCGAGCGCGCGCGCGACGCGCTTGACCTGCGACGGCGGCACGCCCGTGATGCGCTCGACCTCCTCGAGCGTCCATTTCGCCGCTTCGGCCTTGACCTGCTCCATGCCCCAGACGCGCCGGCGGATGAACTCCTTGTCCTCCCAGCCGTTGGCGAATATCTCGTGCAGGATGCCCCAGAGCAGCGGCACGTCGGTGCCCGGCCGCATGCGCACGTATTCGTCGGCGTGCGCGGCGGTGCGCGTGAAGCGCGGATCGCAGACGATCAGATGCGCGTTGTTCTGCTCCTTGGCCTTGAGCATGTGCAGGAGGGAGACCGGGTGGGCCTCGGCCGGATTGCCGCCGATCAGGAAGATCGCCCGGCTCTTGTGCATGTCGTTGTAGCTGTTGGTCATCGCGCCATAGCCCCAGGTCTGGGCCACGCCGGTGACCGTGGTCGAGTGGCAGATGCGCGCCTGGTGGTCGACGTTGTTGGTGCCCCAAAACGCCGCGAACTTGCGCAGCAGGTAAGCCTGCTCGTTGCTGAATTTCGCCGAACCCAGCCAGTAGACCGAATCGGGGCCGGATTTCTGGCGGATCTCGAGCATCTTGTCGCCGACCTCGTTGATCGCCTGGTCCCACGACAGGCGCTGCCATTTGCCGCCGACCAGCTTCATCGGGTACTTGAGGCGGCGCTCGCCGTGCGCGTGCTCGCGGATCGCCGCGCCCTTGGCGCAATGGGCACCGAGATTGAACGGGCTGTCGAAGGCCGGTTCCTGGCCGATCCAGACGCCTTTCCGCACCTCGGCCACCACCGTGCAGCCGACCGAGCAGTGGGTGCAGATGTTCTTGACCAGCTGGATATCGCCCGCACCGGCGGCCGGAGCGGCGCCCTCGGCCTTCTTGACCATGCCGGCGCCGGCCAGCGTCGAGGCCGCAGCCAAGCCGCCGGCGGCAAGGCCGGAGCGGCGCAAGAACGCGCGGCGATCGATGGCCGCGCCCGTGGCGCCCGGCAGCATTCTGCTCAGCGCCGAACCCTTCACCGTGCCGTTGGCCTTCTTGATCAGCATGTCCGTATCTCCCGTCGATCCCGGCTGGATGGCATGAGCGCGGTTCGGTCAGAACTTCGCCAGCTCGTAGCAGCGCTTGACGTGCGCCGTCTCGCGATAGCCCGTCTCGGTCGGCGCCGCCGCCTCGGCGGTCTTGACGACCTTCACGCCGCCCACGGCGGCAACCGCGCCGGCCGCGCCGCCCAGTCCCACCATCTTCAGGAATTCGCGGCGCTTCGCCCGCTTGGCCTCATGCTCGTTGCGCATATCCCCACACCTCCATCCGCTGAAATCTTGCCTGTCCGTCCCTAACCCGCCATCTCGAACGCCTTGCGCTCGATGTCGAGGAAGAGCCGGCCGATCGTGCCGAGCGGCCGGTAGAGCCGCGCCGCGTCGGCGTTCTCCAGGTCGGCAAAGAACCGGTCCGCCCATGATGCCAGGTGCCGTTCGAAAAAGCGCTGCTGCGTCGGGATGTCGGCCGGCTCGCCGAAGCTGCCGGCGATGAGGCCGGCCATCGTTTCGCACAGTGCCGCGATGTGATCTTCGGGCTCGCTCACGCCTTCGGCTCTCTCGATGCCCAGCGCCTCGAGGTCGGCGCGCAGGTCGGCGAGCGGCCTCTCGTGCAGGAAGCCCGTCAGATAGAAAGACCCGTAGGGAACCAGCTCGCCGCGGTCGATGCCGATGAAGAGTTCCTGGTACTCGTCGGCCGCCGTTTCGGGCGTCGCGCGCGCCGCCGAATCCGCCAGCGCCGCGATCGCCAGACCGAACTCGCTGCCGTCGCCGTGCAATACCGCGAAGCTCGTCAGCATCGGGCCATCGAGCGGCGCGGCCAAGGCCTGCGCCAGCAGCGCATAAACCCGCGCGCGGAGGAGCTCCTCCTCGCCAACGCCGACATCTGCGGCAAGAGCGGCCGACATAGGCGCCCTTCCTCCCTCCTCACCGACAGCGGCCCGCCTAATTTACGGTGGGGCCTTGTTGTTCTGCGGCCTTGGTCTTGGCCGTCGTTGGTAGCATGCCAATACAACATAACGCGGCCGGCGGGGGCCGTCCACTTCACCGCTTCATTTAATCGCATTATGTTGCGTCGCGGCAGCCGATTGGCGACAGCTCAAGTGCGCGTCGGGGGATTCTCTTCCTCCGATTCTTCAGAGCGCGGCGCCGAGCTTTTGATGGTTGCCGGCGACGCCGTGTCCTTAGGCACAATCGCCGCGTGTACTTCCGCCTTGTCGGCCTCCGCCTGGTCGATCATGCCCCGGCCAATGCGGAAAAGCGTGCTGACTGCGCCGCTGAAGGGCTTCGAATAATCGTCGAGGGCGTGCATATCGAGCGGGTCGGGGGCACGCAAGGCCGGATCGCTCGCCCATAGCTTGCGCAATGCCTGGCGTCGCAATTCCTCGGGCACTTCGGCGCGCATGAACGGCTGGTAATCGGAATCGGCGGTCAGCTCTTCGATATTGGGCAGGTCCGCCACCGGCGCCGGTGCAAGTTTGTCTGCCTCGCCCTCGGCACGATGCACAGATGGCGGGCCGCCATCGGCCTGTTGTCGCCGCGCGCGTTCGCGGCTTTCCGCCTTCAGGCGCGACCAGCGGTCGAGGAATTTTTCATCCGAAGCCATGTCAGGACCGGCCCCTCGCCTTAGGCGCATCGCCGCCTGGCTGCTTGCGTGGATCGTACGGCTTGCGCTCTCGTTTGTAGAATGGCTGTTCCACATGATAGCGCGCAATATAGTCGCCGACCCATTCGGCGATGACCGGCGGTATCGGCACACCGTCCACCGTCTCTTCGCCGCTCTCGAGATGGCTCTGCGCCTCGTCGGGGGCGACTGTGGCCAGATGCGGCTCGACAGGCACCGTCCTAGCGGATCCGCTCGGACGCAGCACGACATAGACGCGCGGCGACGACGACGCCAGGTTGTCGCGATAGCTGGCCGTGAACTGCGGACAAAGCTCGATCTCGAGCGTCCCGGCAAGGTAATGCGCCCAGCCCTCACCGGTTGCGAGCACGCTACCTGGCGCCGCCTGCGGCCGACCCGGAAGCACCGCGACGGCGCGCCAGGCATGGTCCAGCCACGTGCTGTTCAGCCGGTATCGTTCGACGACGATCCCGACCGGCATGGTCTCGATGCGCGACATCGTCCTTTCCGCTAACCCGGCGCCATCGCCGCCCTATCTCCCCTTCCATCATGGGCGACCCGGCGGCATCCGACAACACCGGCAAAAGCTGGGAAGCGCATCCGACGCGTGCTAGCGTGCCGCGCGGTCGGCCGGGAGCAGGGCTATGGAGTTGAACGGAAAGACTTTACTGGTCTGCAACTGCGAGAACAGCATGGCTGTGGACGGCCCCCGGCTAGCCAAGGCTTGCAGCGCCGCCGGGACCGCCATTGTCAACTCCCAGCTCTGCCGCGCCCAGCTCGACAATTTCCGCGCCGCGCTGGCCAGCGACCGGCCGCTCCTGGTCGCCTGCACCCAGGAAGCCCCGCTGTTCGAGGAAATCCGCGCCGAAGGCGCAGGCGAGACCAGCGTCGCCTACGTCAATGTCCGCGAGCATGCCGGCTGGTCCGACGACGGCGTGGCGGCACTGCCGAAAATCGCCGCCTTGCTCGCCGCCGCCGCGGTCGAGGTGCCGCCGACGCCGGCGTTCACGCTGCGCTCGGCCGGCACGACTCTCGTATATGGGCGCGACGAGACGGCGATCGAAGCGGCGCGCCAGCTCGCCGGCCGCCTCGATGTCACAGTCCTGCTGGCAAGGCCGGCCGACGTGGTTCCGCCGCGCGTCGTCGACGTGCCGCTGTTTCGCGGCCGCATCGTCGCGGCGCGCGGCCATCTCGGCGCCTTCGAGATCGTGGTCGACGACTATGCACCGGCGCGTCCCTCCTCGCGCGGCAGCCTCGTCTTCGACGTCGCCCGCAACGGCGCCAGTTCGCGCTGCGACCTGATCCTCGACCTGAGCGGCGAGCCGCCGCTCTTCCCGGCGGCCGACCGGCGCGACGGCTATTTCCGGCCCGATCCGGGCAATCCGGCCGCCGTGCAGCGGGCGCTGTTCGACCTCACCGATATGGTCGGCGAATTCGACAAGCCGCGCTATGTCGAATTCGATGCCGCGCTGTGCGCCTATTCGCGCAGCCGCAAGACCGGCTGCACGCGCTGCCTCGACGTCTGTCCCGTCGGCGCCATTCGCCCCGACGGCGACGCCGTGGCCATCGACCCCCATATCTGCGGCGGCTGCGGTTCCTGCCACAGCGTCTGCCCGACAGGCGCGGCGACCTACGCGCTGCCGCCCGCCGGCGCGGTCTACCAGCGCCTGCGCACGCTGTTGACGACCTACCACGCCGCCGGCGGCGAGCGTGCGGCGCTGCTCGTCCACGACCAGCGGCACGGCGAGGACTTGATCGCGGCAATGTCGCGCGGCGGCAGCGGCCTTCCCGCCAATGTCCTGCCATTCGCCCTCAACCAGGTGACGCAGACCGGGCTCGACCTGATCGCCGCCGCGCTCGCCTGGGGTGCGGGCGAGGTGCTGGTGCTGGTGCCGCCGGCCAAGCGCGGCGAACTCGGCGGCCTCGCCGGGCAGGTCGGCATGGCTGAGGCGCTGCTGACCGGCCTCGGTTACGGCAGCGGCCGCGTCGACATCATCACCGAAAGCGATCCCGACACGATCGAGGCCAGGCTGTGGGATCTGCCGCGCCGTGAGGCGCCGGTGCCGGGCAGCTTTCTGCCGCTCGGCGGCAAGCGCGAGGTGACGAAGATCGCGCTGCGCCACCTGCACGAACGGGCGCCGGCGCCGGCCGAGATCGTCGCGCTGCCCGCAGGCGCCGCCTTTGGCGCGGTCAGGATCGACAGCGCCGGCTGCACGCTCTGCCTCGCCTGCATCGGCGCCTGTCCGACCGGCGCTCTGCAGGACAACCCGCACATGCCGCAACTCCGTTTCCAGGAGGATGCCTGCGTGCAATGCGGCCTCTGCCGCAACACCTGTCCGGAAAAGGTGATCACGCTCGAGCCGCGGCTCGACTTCGCGGATGCGGCAAGGTCGGCGGTGGTCCTCAAGGAGGAGGCGCCGTTCGAGTGCGTGCGCTGCGGCAAGCCCTTCGCCACCCGCAGTTCGATCGAGCACATCATGCGCCAGCTTGCCGACAAGCATCCGATGTTCACGGGGGCGCGGCTCAGCCAGACCATCCAGATGTGCGCCGATTGCCGCGTCGAGTTGCAATTCGAGGGCGACAGGGCGCCATTGGCCGGACGGCCGCGACCGCTGCCCCGCACCACCGACGACGACCTGCGCGAGCGCGAGGCCGACAGCCCTCGCAAGAACGGCGGCAACGGCGAGGACTGAGAACTCAGCGGGGGCCGCGGAAGAACTCGTTGATCTCGGCGAACGGCACCGCGCCGGCGAACGCCTCGAAGGTGCCGCGCCCGGCGATCTCGCGCGCCGCGCGCATGAACGCGCCCCAGGCGGTCCGTGCCAGGGCCGAGCCGACCGAGACGCGCCGCACGCCAAGGTCGGCGAGGTCGCGCACCGAAAGCCCGGGCGCGCCGACCAGCACGTTGAGCGGTTTTGGCGCCACCGCCTTGACCAGCGCGGCGATGTCCTCGCGGGCACGCACGCCCGGCGCATAGAGGCAATCGGCACCTGCCTCGGCATAGGCGACGAGCCGCGCGATGCTCTCGCGCAGCGGATCGGGATGGCCGACGAGCCAGCACTCCGCGCGCGCGGTGAGGACGACCGGCAGCCCGCTCGCGTCGACCGCCTGGCGCGCCCCACGGATGCGCTCGACCGCGCGGTCGATGTCGTAGAGCGGCTTGGTGCGCTCGCCGGTCGCATCCTCGATCGAGAGGCCGGCGATGCCGGCCGCGATGCACATGCGGACGTTCTCGGCCACTCCGGCGGGGTCGTGCGCATAGCCCGACTCGTAGTCGGCATTGACCGGCAGGTCGGTCGTCTGGGCCATGGCGCGGATGTGGGCCAGCATCGCGTCGCGCGGCACGGCCCAGTCGGCGTCGGGCTTGCCCAGCGCGAAGGCGACGCCGGCCGATGTCGTCGCTAGGGCCTTGAACCCGAGCTGCGCGAGGAAAAGCGCCGAGCCGACATCCCACGGGTTGGGCAACACGAAGGTGCCGGACTCGTGCAGCTGTCTGAAGCGATCGATGCGGGCCCGTTGCGTCTGCGGCATGCCTTCCCCGTGTCGAAGCCGCGACTCAGCGCGACCGCAGCGGCGTCGGCACCAGGCCGGGCGGCAGACCCGCAGGCGCAGGACCTTGGCTGCTGGTGGCGTCGCGCGTCTGGGCGCGGCAGAGGGCCTCGGCCCGCGCCCGGAACAGCGCCGCCTGCTCGGGGCCGACGACCCCCTCCCGCGCCATTCGCTCGATGTCGGCCAGGCGCGGCGCGTAGCAGGCCGCGAAGGCGTCGTCGGCCGCGCCCGGCCGCGGCGCTGCCGGCCAGATGTCGCCGCGATGCAGATAGGCCAGCGCGCCGACGGCCAGGGCGAAGCAGACCAGGGCCACGCCCCGCGCCGCCGGACGGTCGAGAAACGAGCTCGGCGACGGCACCGTTGCGACCCCGCGCCGCCGCCTATTCGAGCTCGATCTCGCCGTCGATGGTCGCGCTCAGCCCCGCGCCGGCGAGCGAGAGCACGACGCTCGCCTTCAGCTTCTCGCCGCCCTTGAGCCTGCCGGCGGCCACCGCATCGCGCACGGCCTTCTCGATCTCGCGCTGCGCCGTCACGCCGACCTTCTTGAGGAACTTGCGCACGCTCATGTTGAAGACGTCTTCGTTCATCGGCTCTCCCTCGGCGCCCCCTCAACCGGCCGCCTTCAGCGGCAGATTGACGATCAGATTCTGCGGCTTGAGCTGCAGCAGCTTGTCGGCCGTCATGGCCATGCCCAGATAGACCGGCCGGCCCGCGACCTGTGGCAGCATCGCGGAGCTGTCGCGGACATCCAGCCGGAACAGCGCCAAGAGGCGCGCCCGCCGCGCCTCCTCGACCTCGCGGCCATCATAGAGATCGTTGAGGATGCCGGTCGATTCCCGGTCGAGGCCGACATGCCAGACCCAGCGCTCGTCGCGCACCGCCTGCACGGGATGAATCGCCACCTCGACGCCGCGCAGGTGCCGCACCCAGGACTCGAAGACGCGGCAGAGGGCATCGAGGCCGGGGCGGCCGAAGCCGATGTCGAGCACCGTGTCATAGCGGTCGCTGCGCTCCCAGTAGCTGGTCGCATTGCTCTCGATCAGACGGTCGAGCTCGACGCTGCGCGGCCGCGCGCCGCCTTCCAAGAGATCGCCCGGCGCGCCGAGCCCGCCGTGGGTCGCGCACATCTCCACCGTCTCCTCGTCGGCGAGCAGGATGCTGTCGGCGTCGATGTTGACCATCTGGGTGCGGAACAGCAGCTCGCCGGCGCGGACCCGGAAGGGATCGTCGCAGGCGCTGAGGATGTTGCGCACGATGACGTGCGTCAACTGGTTGACGAAGAGCGGCGGCAGACCGACGGCGCCGCCGCGGAACAGCGACAGGTAGCAGGCCTCGATCGTCGGCTGGGCCAGCAGCCGGTCGCGGAAGGCAAGCAGCACCTCGTAGTTCTCGCGCGCGTCGGCGTCGGCGAGGAGGGCCAGGCGGTCGGCGCCGACGACCAGGCGCGGATCGGCCATCAGGGCGTCGTGCAAAGCGATTTCCTCGCCGCAGCTGCCTTCGACCGGCGCCATCTCGGGCCGCCGGTAATAGGCGCGCAGGAAATCGTCGGTCACGACAAGGTGCCCGTCGGCGTCGCGGGCGAGGAGATGGAAGCCCGAGGTGCGCCAGAAATCGCGCGGCCGCAGCCGAAGCTCGGTCATCGCCCGGTCTCGATGTCGGATCCGGTCCGGCGGATCCTGCGCGGCAAACGCATCGGCCCTCTCGTCACGATGCGCAGCCTAGCGCAGCCGGGTCGGCGCCATCAACCGCGCCGCGAGCGCGGCCTTGCGCCGCCCGCGACCGCCCTCTTCGACGCCGCGCGCGATCGCCGGTTGGAGCGCGAAGCGCGGCGGCCTAGGATAGCGAGATGCCGTCGTCGAACGTCGCCGGGCCGCCGGTCGCGGCCACTGAGCCAAGCATGCGTCGACTTCTTGCCGCCTTGCGCGACCACGCGAAGAGCCCGGCACTGCTCGATATTGCGGCGACCGAGCCCGAGCCGTGGGATTTCGAGCGGGTGCTCGCCGCCGCGCGCGACGGAGCGGCGCGACTGCGCGACGCCGGGATCGCGCCCGGCGAGATGGTGGCGCTGCCGGCTGCCCCGTCGGCGCTTGCGATGGTCGCGATCCTCGCCGCGATCGAGGCCGACGTCGGCCTGTGCCTGGCCACGCATGCCGGGCCCGCGCTTGCCAGTTGGCGCTGGGCCGGTGGCGACAGCGAGCCGGGGCGCCTCGGCTCCGTGGTGCCGCGCCAAGGTGGCCTGGTATTACAGACGGCCGGCGCCGGCGGAAGGCCGCGACCCTTGCGCTTCAGCGCGCCGGCGCTTCTTGCAGCCCTCGATGCACTGGCGGCGGCCGACCTCTACGCCGACGATGAGCGCGTGCTGCTGCCGTTGCCCCTCGATCATCCGTTTCCGCTGATTGCCGGCGCCCTCGCCGCCCTTGCCGCCGGCGCTACGCTCCTGCCCGTGGCGAGCGGGGGCGCAGATCTGGTCGCGGCGATCCGGCGGCTGCGGCCGACGACGATCGTCGGCACGCCGCACATGCTCGGCGAGCTGGCGCGCGCCGCCCAGTTGATCGGAGATCAGCCGGCCGACCCCTTGGCCGGCATCCGGCAATTCGTGTCATTTGGCGCGCCATTCGACCCCGATGTCGCCTGGAGGCTCGAGCGCCGCGGCGCCCGCATCCTGCACGGCTACGGCCTCGCCGAGGCCGGCGGCATCGTCGCCTTCGCCCCCGCCGGCTGGGCGCGGCCCGACGCAATCGGCGCGCCGCTGCCGGGCGTCGAGGTGACGCTGGGCGACGACGGCGAGATTCTGGTGCGCACCGCCCAGGCCTTCGAAGGATACGCCGACCAGGCAACGACGCCGGCCGTCGCGGCGCGCGGCGACTGGCTGCGCAGCGGCGACCTGGGCGCACGGGACGCGCACGGCGATATTCGCTTCCTCTGCCGCCGCAGCGAACGCTTGGCCCTTCCGGGCGGCGGCGTCGCGCCGGCCCCGAAGATCGAGCGAACCATCGTCGCCGGGCCATATCTCCGCGAAGCGGCAGTCCGTGTCGAGCCCGATGGGCTGACGGCCATCGCGGTGGCCGACGTCGAGGCGCTGCGCGGCGGCGCCACCGGCCGCGTCAACGACCTGCTGCTGGTCGAGGCAAAGATGAATGCGCTGGCGCTGCCGCCCGCCGAGCGCCCGGTTCGCTATCGCTTCCGACGGCTGCCGCTGCCGCGCACCCTACTCGGTGCGCTCCGCCGCGACGTCATCGCCGAAGAGGCGCCAAACGAACCGCCGGGCGAGGCCGACCGCGCCCTGCTTGCCGCGCCGCTCGCCGCGCGCCTCTGGGGCTGGCTCGGGCAGCGCTTCCCGGACGCGGCGCTTTCGCTCGACACCTCGCCGCAACTCGAGCTCGGCATCGATTCCATCGACTGGGTCGATCTCGCCCTGGAACTGCAGGAACGGTTCGCCGTGGTGCTGGATGAGGCGGCGATCGGGCGCGTGCTGACGCTGCGCGACCTGCTCAACGAATGCCTGGTCGCCGACGGCAGCGCCCGACCCTTTCCGGCCGACTGGCGGGCGCGCCCCGCCGCCGCGCTGCCGCCCGAGCATGCCCGCTGGGTGTCGCCGACGCCGCTCCCCCATAAGCTGCTCGGCGTCGTCTTTTACTGGCTGAACTGGGTGCTGATGCGGCTCTATTTCCGCCTCGAGGTCTTTGGCCGCGGCAACCTGCCGCCGGCCGAACCCGTCGTGATCGCCGTCAACCATGCGAGCGACATCGACCAATCGATCGTCGGCGCCGCGCTGCCCTGGCGGCAGCTGCGCCGCACGCGCTGGGCCGCGGACGAGGGACGGCTGTTCGGGGGGCCGCTCAGGCGCGCGTTCTGCCGGGCGAGCCAGGTCTTTCCGGTGAACGACTATTTCGCCGGCATGACCATCGCCTCGGGGCTGGTCGCGCTGCACAACGGCGAGAGCGTGGTCTGGTTTCCGGAGGGCTGGCGCTCGCCCGACCACCGCCTGCTGCCATTCGCCCGTGGCATCGGCGTGGTGCTCAAGGAATCCGGCGCAAGGGTGGTGCCGGTGCGCCTCGAGGGAACGCTCGAGGCCATGCCGCGCTGGGCACACTTCCCGCTGCCGCGCAAGGTGACGATCTCCTTCGGCAAGCCGCTCGATCCGGCGGAGCTGGAAGCCGCCGGCGAGGGCCGCGACGCTTACGCCCGCATCGCCGACGGCTTGCGGCGCGCCATGGCGGCGCAGGCCGCCGAGATCAGCCCGGGCTGAGCGCGCCCGCCGCCGGCGCCCATTCGCCGCGATCATCGAGCCGCGCCGCGCAGGTGACGGCGACCGCGCCGAGATAGCCCGGTGCCGGATCGAGAGGGTGGAGCGACCAGCGCGCGGCCGCCGCCTCGTCCCCGTCGAGGGCGACCAGGCGCGCCGGCCGCGTCGGGTCGAGCTCGACGGCGATGGCGGTCAGCGCCGCCACGCCCTCGCCCCGCGCCTTCGCCACTGTGCTCTCGTGGCTCTGCGTGGCACTGGCGGCGGCAAGCGCGCTCTCGCTTCCGGCATGGATCGTCGCGCTGCGCGACATCGACCGGTTCGAACGCGACCTGTCAAGGAGCACAGCCGAGGACGCCA
>CAYTWJ010000015.1:12280-19713 GCA_964442055.1 uncultured Rhodospirillaceae bacterium
CGTCCAGCCACGCTGTAACGCGTGGTCGCGCGCCTCTTCCGGCAGCGCGCCGAGCGCCGCCCGCTCGGCCGGAGCGAAGCAGCGCGCGGCGATGCGCTCGCGCCCGGCGACGGCGCGGAGGCGCTCGACATCGACGCCCACCGGCGCCTCGCGCGCGACGGCGACCAGGGCCAGGTCGTCGGCGTGCGAGAGATTGAACGAGAGCTCGCCGCCGGCAAGGGCCGGCTTGCCCCGCGCACCGTAGGCAAAGCGCACCGCGCGCGCCTCGAGGCCGAGGCAGGCGCCGAGAATCTGGCGCAGCCCGGCACGCGCAGCGACGAAGCGGTCGCGATCGCGCGGGAAGCGGAAGCGCGCCGCCCGCGCCCGCTCGTCCGCGCTCAGGCTATCGGCCAGCGCCGCCGCGTCGCCGCCCGCGAGGTCGAGCCGCCACACGGCCACGACCCCGGCGGCCGGCGCTTGCTCACGCCTTGTCATCGAGATGGCTCAGGGCCCAGTCGGTACGCAGCACGACGGCGACATCGGTGGTGTTGAACTGGCGGTCGATCACCGCGCCGTCGCCGACGCAGGCGCCGAGCCGCAAGTAGCCCTTGACCAGCGGCGGCAGGCTGGCGCTGGCGCGACGCGGATCGATCCTGTCGCGCGCCATCAGGTCCATCTCGACGTAGCGATCCGGCAAGGCGCGCGGCCGCAGATCCGGCGGCGCGAGGTGGAAATGGCGCAGGTAGGCGAGCGGCTCGGCGAGCTTGTCGGGCTCGATGCCGGGGAAGCTGGCGCAGCCGAACATCAGGCCGACGCCGTAATGGCGCACGTAATCGGCGATGCCCTGCCAGAGCAGCTGCATGGTGCTGCCGGTGCGATAGTCGGCATCGACGCAGGCGCGGCCGAGTTCGAGGATCTCGCCGGGAAAGGCGAGCAGCTTGCCGATGTCGAACTCGCCCGCCGAGTAGAAGCCGCCATTGGCCAGCGCCGCCGCCCGGCGCAGCAGGCGATAGGTGCCGACGACGTCGCCCTTCTTGTGGTCGATCACCAGCAGATGGTCGCAGTGCGGATCGAAGGCGTCGAAGTCGCGCTTGCGCCGGGCCATCTCGGGCGTCGGCTCGGCGCCCATCTCCTCGTAGAACACGCGATAGCGGCAGGCCTGCGCGCGTTCGAGCTCGGCCGCGGTCTCGGCCAGCCGCACTTCGAGGCCGTTGGCACGAATCTCGACCGGACGCGGGCGGCGCGCCTTGCCGCGTGCCGCCGCGGCGGGCCGGTCGGGCAAAAAACCGCCGGCGCGCAGCTCAGCCACCGCGGCCTTGACGGCATCGACGACCTGACGCGCCTCGGCCTCGCCGTGCGCGGTCGAGAGGAAGCAGGTGCGCCCCTCCCAGATGTAGAGGCCCTTCTCCAGCAGGTGGTAGAAGAAGAGGTCGAGATTGCCGCTGAACGCGAAGCGGAAGAACGAGCCGAAGCGGTTGGCCGCGATCGGCACGCCCTCGCCGCCGAAAAAGGCGTTGAGCTCGTCGACCAGCCGCGCAGCCTTGGCGTTGAGCGAATCCTGCAGCTGCGGGCCGCGGCGCTTCAGCTCGCGCAGCACGGCGCGCGTCGTTGCCAGCGTCAGCGGGTTCTTGTTGAAGGTGCCGGCGAAGAAGGTCTGGCGCGCCTTGGGCTGCGAGCCGTCGCCGAAGCGCCAGGCGCCGCCGTCGATGCCGTCGAGCCAGACGGCGCCGCCGGCGACGACGCCGATCGGCATGCCGCCGCCGATCAGCTTGCCGTAGGTGGCGATGTCGGCATCGACGCCGAACCAGCCCTGGGCGCCGCGCGGATGCACGCGGAAGCCGGTGATCATCTCGTCGAAGATCAGCGCCGCACCGTGCTCGCTGGCGATGCGGCGCAGCGCGTGCAGGAAGTCGCGCGGCTGCAGCTCGGGCTGGCGGCTCTGCACCGGCTCGACCAGGATCGCCGCCAGGTCGGCGCCGTGCCGGCGCAGGTCGTCGAGCGCGCGCTCGTCGCCATAGGGCAGCACGAGCACGTCTGCCGCATTGGCCGCCGTCACCCCCGGCGCCAGCGGCAGGCCGCGGCCGTCGCCGCCGCCGGGCAGCGCCAGGGTGCCGTCGAAATGGCCGTGATAGGCGCCGGCGAACATGGCGATGCGGCTGCGGCCCGTCGTCGCGCGCGCGAGGCGGATCGCGGTCATCACCGCCTCGGTGCCGGTGTTGCAGAAAAGCACCCGCTCCGTCCCGGAAAGTCCGGCGATCAGCGCCGCCACCTCGCCGGCAAGCGCCGCCTGGGGGCCGATCTGGATGCCCTCGTTGAGCGCGCGCGCGATCGCCTTGCGGATGAACGGCGCGTCGTGGCCGAAAAGATGCACGCCGAACCCCATGGTCAGGTCGACGTACTCGTTGCCGTCGATGTCCCACAGCCGCGCGCCGGCGGCGCGCTTGCCGACGACCGGATAGAGCATCTCCTTGATCGACGGCCGGAAGCCGGCCGACGCGCGGCGGTCGACCAGCACGTCGCGGTACTTTGCCGCCAATGCCTTCGAGCGCCGCGTGCGCCGGGTGTAGCGCTCGACCAGGTCGGCGAGATGCGCCTGTTGGCGCGGCGCCATCTCGCCGGCCGGCGCCGGGGAAACCGCGCAGGCCGGCGCTCGCGGCGCCGCAGGCGCTGCCGGCTGGCCTGCCGCCTTCGTCGATGCCATCGCCGCGGCGATCGCCGCCTCGGCCCGGGCCAGCGCGGCCGGATCGCCGCGCAGCGCATCGAGCTGCATTGCCATCACCTGCTTCAGCGTCTCCAGCTGTCGCTCGATCAGCTGCGGCACGGCAAGGTCGGATGCGGCGCCGGCGGCCGGCGCTGTCGGCAGCGGCGGCGCCGCCGCCTGCTCGCTGCCCCAGGCCGGCGGCAAGCTGCGGTCGAGATGGTCGGCGAGCGCCGCCAGCGAGTTCAGGTCCTCGTAGAAACGCTCGCCGGCGATCTGCACGCCGAACACGGACTCGATGCGCGTGATCAGATCGACGAGGACGACCGAGTCGGCGCCGAGCTCGGTGAACGGCGCGTGTACGTCGACCGCCGACGGATCGGCCCACAATATCTTCGCCGCGTTGGCTTGCAGCAGCGCGAGGATGCGGCCGCGGCGGCCGCCGCCCGGCAATGCGGCGGCTTGGCCGGCGCATGACGGCGCAACGACAAGTGCTTCGGGCGGCGCGGCGGCGACAGCGGGCTGCCTGTCCGCCGATGTCGGGATCGGCTCGACCCAGTAGCGTTTGCGCTCGAACGGATAGGTCGGCAGCGCCACGCGTCGGCGCGCCCGGCCGCGATCGAAGCCGGCCCAGTCGACCGGCGCCCCCATCACGTAGAGCCGGCCAAGGCTGTCGATGAGCGTCTCCCAGTCCGGCTTGCCGTAGCGCAGGCTGGCGAGCCAAGTGAAATCCTGGCCGCCCGCGGCCTGGCGCGCCATGGCCGTGAGCACCGCATTGGGGCCGATCTCGACAAAGGCCGTGCACCCGGCCTCGACCAGCCGCCGCACGCCGTCGGCGAAACGCACCGGCTCGCGCGCGTGCCGGCGCCAATAGGCGGCGTCCAGCACGTGCCCCGGCGGCAGCAGATCGCCGCCGAGATTGGCCGCCAGCGGCACCTGCAGCGGCCGGTAGCCCACCCTCGCGGCAGCCTGCTCGAGCGGCGCCAGCACCGGATCGAGCAGCGGCGAGTGAAAGGCATGGCTGACGGCAAGCGGGCGCGCCTCGACGCCGCGCGCGGCCAGCTCGCCGACGATGGCATCGACATCGCCCCGGTCGCCGGCGATCACCGTGTTGCGCGGCCCATTCACGGCGGCGATGGCCACCGTCGCCGCGCGCGGCGCGACCAGCGGCGCGACCGTTTCCTCGGGCGCCAGCACCGCGGCCATCGCGCCGCCCCGCGGCAAAGCCTGCATCAGGCGGGCGCGCGCGGCGACGAGCGGTAGCGCCTCGTCCAGGGTCATCGCCCCGGCGATACAGGCGGCGACATATTCGCCGATGCTGTGGCCGAGCACGGCATCGGGCACTATGCCCCACGAGCGCCACAGCTCGGCGAGCGCGTATTCGAGCGCGAACAGCGCCGGCTGAGTGTAGGCAGTCTCGTCGATCGGCGAGGCCGCGCCGTCGGCCGGATAGAGCACCCTGAGGAGCGGCCGGTCGAGATACGGCTCCAGCAGCGCCGCCGCGCGATCGAGCGCGGCGCGGAAGACGGGTTCGCCGTCGTAGAGGGCGCGACCCATGCCGACATGCTGCGCGCCCTGCCCGGTGAAGAGGAACGCAATGCGCGGCGCACGCCGCGCTGCCGTGCCGTGCGTCGCCGCGGTGGTGTCGCCGCCGGCGAAGGCGGCGAGCGCGCGGCGCATCTCGCCGGCCGCGTCGCCGGCCACCGCGAGGCGATGGCGGAAATGCGTGCGGCCGGTATTGGCCGAGAAGGCGATGTCGGCGGCATCGATGCCGACCGCGTCGTGCAGATGATCGGCGTAGCGGCCGCCAAGCGCGCGCAATGCCTCGGCGCTCTTGGCCGACAGTGCCAGCAGATGGCGCGGCCGATCCGGGCCCGACTCTGCCGGCGCCGGCGGTTCGGGCGCCTCTTCGAGCACCAGATGGGCGTTGGTGCCGCCGAAGCCGAACGAGCTGACGCCGGCCGTGCGCGGGCCGTCGTCGTGCGGCCACGGCTCGAGCGCGGTCTGCACCTTGAGCGGCAGGCTGTCGAAGGGAATGTAGCGGTTGGGGGTCGAGAAATGCAGGCTCGGCGGCAGCGCGCCGTGTTGCAGCGCCAGCGCCGTCTTGATCAGTCCGGCAATGCCGGCTGCCGATTCGAGGTGGCCGATATTGGTCTTGACCGAGCCGATGGCGCAGCGGCTGCCGGCGGCGCGCCCCTCGGTGAGCGCGTGGCCGAGCGCGCGCGCCTCGATCGGATCGCCGAGATGGGTGCCGGTGCCATGCGCCTCGACATAGCTCAGCCGGCCGGGGACGATGCCGGCGCGCCGGCAGGCGGCGCGGATCACCGCCTCCTGCGCCGCCGGGTTCGGCGCCGTCAGCCCGTTGGTGCTGCCGTCCTGGTTGACGGCGCTGCCGCGGATCACCGCGATGACGCGGTCGCCGTCGGCCAGCGCCGCGGCGAGCGGCCTGAGTACGACGATGCCGGCGCCCTCGCCGCGCACATAGCCGTCGGCGCGGTCGTCGAAGGTCTTGCAGCGCCCGTCGGCGGCCATCATGTGCGCCTTGCTGAAGGCGATGGTGGCTTCCGGCGACAGGATCAGGTTGACGCCGCCGGCCAGCGCCAGCGTGCATTCGCCGGCGGCCAGGCTCTGGCAGGCCTGGTGCACGGCCACCAGCGACGACGAGCAGGCGGTGTCGACGGCCAGGCTCGGCCCACGCAGATCGAGAAAATAGGAGATCCGGTTGGCCGCGATGCTAAGGGCGCTGCCGATGCCCGAATGCACGGTAATCGCGCCGATGCCCTGGCCGGGCACGCGGCTGTAGTCGAAATTCGAAATGCCGACGAAGACGCCGGCCGCCGAGCCGGCGACGCGCTCGCGCGGCAAGCCGGCGTCCTCGAGCGCTTCCCAGGCGACTTCGAGCAGCAGCCGCTGCTGCGGGTCGATCGCCGCGGCCTCGCGGCCCGAAATGCCGAAAAAGGCCGCGTCGAAGCGATCCACCTGGTCGAGAAAACCGCCCCAGCGCGTGCTCATCCGGCCGGGCCGGTCGGGATCGGGGTCGTACAGCGCGTCGATATTCCAGCGGTCGGCGGGCACCTCGCGGATGGCGTCGACGCCGTGCGCGACCAGGCGCCAGAAGGCGACCGGGCCGCCGGCGCCGGGAAAGCGGCACCCGATTCCGACGATCGCAACCGGCTCCATCACGGCGGCTTCCCTTCGGACCGGCCGGCTCACCGGGTCAGTCCGCGGCGCCGGTGCCGCCGGCTGGCGGCAGCGCCTTCAGCTCGGCCAGGTGACGCGCCAAAGCGGCGATGGTCGGGTATTCCCAGCCCACCGTCGGCGGCAACGGGCGACCCAGCCAGTCCTCGATGTCGCCCGACAGCGAGACGAGATCGCGCGACGAGATGCCGTGGTCGGCGAAGGGCTCGTCGACGTCGATCTCGGCCTCCGGCAGATCGAGCAGTTCGGCCACCCTGGCAACCAGCCAGGCCTGGATGTCCTCGACCTCGCGCCGGGTGACCATTTCGACGCCCCTGTTCACGCGGGTGCCCGCCGTCAGGTCGTGCTCACGACCCGGGACGGGCATAAGCTGCGGCGGCGGCGCGCGCCGCCTGACGCCGCAGGCTCGGCGCGTGCACCCCGTCGAGCTCGCCGCGCAGATAGCGCGCCCGGCATTCGGCACGTCGGATCTTGCCGCTCGTGGTGCGCGGAATGGTGCCCGGCCTGACGAAGACGACGTCGTGCAGCGGCAGATCGTGATGCTCGGACACCGCCGCGCGCAGCGCGGCGGCGGCGGCGGCGAGTTCAAGGTCCTCGGCGACGGAGCCCGACCCCGCTGAAGAGCGCAGGCGATAATCGGCCTCGGCGACGACGACGACGCGTTCCTCGCCGTCGATCTCCACCGCGAAGGCGGCGCTCGCCGCGGGCTTCAGCAACGCGTGGCTCTGCTCGGCGGTCAACTCGATGTCGTGCGGGTAATGGTTGCGGCCGTCGACGATGATGAGATCCTTGTGTCGGCCGGTGATGAACAGTGAGCCGTCGCGCACGAAGCCGAGATCGCCGGTGCGCATGAAGGGCCCGCGACCGTCGGCAAGACGCGCCCCGAAGGTTTCAAGCGATTCCTCGGGCCGGTTCCAGTAGCCCACGGCGATGCTGGCGCCGCGCACCCAGATTTCGCCGATCTCGCCCTCTCCGACCGGCTGCCCGCGGTCCACGTCGACCACGACGACCTCGAGTCCACCGCGGGGCCAGCCGCAATCGACCAGAAGGCGCCCGCCGCCGTTCATCGCCGGCTTGACCCGGTGCGATTGCAGCGCCTCGGCATCGAACGAAGCGATGCGCGGCGCGGCGCGGCGCGCGCCGCCGGTGACGAACAGCGTCGCCTCGGCGAGCCCGTAGCAGGGATAAAAAGCCTCCTGACGGAAGCCGCAGGGTGCGAAATAGGCGCTGAACGCCGCCAGTGTCTCGGCGCGCACCGGCTCCGAGCCGCTGAAAGCGAGCGACCAGGCGCTGAGATCGAGCTCGCCGCGCTGCTCGGGCTTCACCTTGCGGACGCAGAGGTCGTAAGCGAAGTTGGGCGCACCGCTGGTCGCCGCGCGGTAGCGCGAGATCGCCTGCAGCCAGCGCAGTGGCCGCTGCAGGAAGACGAGCGGCGACATGAAGACGCAGGGCACGCCGACATAGAGCGGTTCAAGCACAGTCGAGAGCAGCCCCATGTCGTGATAGAGCGGCAGCCAGCTCACCGCCGGCTGGTCGGGCGGGTGGGCGAACGCCTCGT
>CAYTWJ010000016.1:0-19380 GCA_964442055.1 uncultured Rhodospirillaceae bacterium
CCTGCAGCGCCCCGGCGATCAGCCAGACGCCGATGAAGGCGGTGGCGATCACCGCCGCCACCTCGCTCCACGGCCCTTTCAGGATCAGCGCCGGGTTGAGCACGAAGAAGAAGGGGATGAGGTAGATGATCGTGCCCAGCCGCATCGCCTGGAAGCCGATGCGGAAGAAGCCGGTGCGCGCGATCGGCGCGGCGGCGAAGGCGGCCAGCGCCACCGGCGGCGTGATGAACGACACCATGCCCCAGTACATGATGAACAGGTGCACTGCCAGCGGGTCCATGCCGGCGCGCACCAGCGGCGGCGCCAGCACGATCGCCAGGAAGATGTAGCAGGCGGTCACCGTCATCCCCATGCCGAAGATGAAGCTGGTGACGGCGCCCATGACCAGCAGCACCAGCGGCGCCCCGCCGGCGACGTAGACCAGGTCGTTGGCGAGCGTGCCGGCGAGCCCGGTCATCGAGAACGCGCCGATGATGAAGCCGACCCCGGCGAGGATCGCGGCCAGCTCGGCGAGGGCGCGGCCGACCGCGGCGAGGAACGCCGCCGCCTGCCGCCAGCCCATGCGGTGGCGCGGCCAGATCTGGTTGACCACCAGCAGCACGGCGGTGGCGTAGAAGGGGGCGAGCGCCTCCTGCTTCTGCTCGAGCATGAAGACCACCAGCACGGCGAAGACCAGGATGTAGATCCAGCCGTCGCGCAAGGTGTCCTTGAGCCGCGGCAGCTCGTCGGCGCGCAGGCCGCGCAAGCCGCGGCGCGCCGAGTAGGCGTCGATCTGCACCATCAGCCCGAAATAGAAGAGCAGCGCCGGCACCGCCGCGGCCAGCGCGATCTCGCCGTAGGGCCGGCCGAGGAAGGCGGCCATGACGAAGGCGGTCGAGCCCATCACCGGCGGCATCAGCACGGCGCCGGTCGAGGCCACCGCCTCGACCCCGCCGGCGTAATCGGCGGCGAAGCCGGTGCGCTTCATCGCCGGGATGGTGACGACGCCGCTCGAAATGACGTTCGAGATCACGCTGCCGCTGATCGAGCCCTGCAGCGCGCTCGACACCACGCCGACCTGGGCGGCGCCGCCGCGCACCCGGCCGACCAGCGCGAACGCGACGTCGTTGAAGAACTTGCCGCCGCCGGTATGGTTCAGCGCGACGCCGAAGACGATGAAGCCGATGACGATCTCGCCGAACGCGCGCATCGGGATGCCGAAGGCGCTCTCGGCGCTGAGCATGTGGTAGGCGAGGGTGTCGGGCAGGCTCTGGGCCAGGCCGGCGACGGGCCCGGGCATGCGGTCGGCGACCACGGGGTAGAGCGAGACTGCGAGCACGATCAGGGCGATGGCGAGCCCGCCGGTGCGGCGCAGCGCCTCGAGCACGATCAGCCAGAGCAGCGCGCTCGCGGCCACGGCCAGCGCCGGCGCGCCGAACTCCCAGCCCTGTTCGAGCGCCCGCTCGGCCTGGCCGGCGAACCACAAGAGCGCCGACAGCGCCGCGGCAGCCAGCGCCATGTCGTAGGCCGGTACGCGGTCGCGCGCGGCCCGCGGCCAGGCCGGATAGGCGACGAACACCAGCGGCAGCAGGCAGGCTGCCAGCAGGTAAAGATAGCGGTTCTCGATAAAGACGACGCCGACCAGGAGCTGCAGGTTGAGGAGCTGGTTCAGCACCAGCGCGAGCGCGACCGTCGTCAGGGCGGCGAACGCCGCCGCCCAGCCCGGGCCCAGCTGCCGGTGATCCAGCTCTTCGGGCATCACCGCCGACGGATCGGCGGCGGCGCTTGCCGTCTCGGCCATCCGTTTCCTCCCCGCGCCCAGTCATACCATTGAACGGCGGGGCGCGGCAGCCCCGTCGCCGGCCGGGGTTACTGCGGCAGCATCAGGCCGTTGACCTTGGGCGCCGGCGCGGGGACGGTCAGATAGGCGGCCTCGGCGCCCGGCGGCCCCAGACGCAGCTCGATGCGCCAGTCCTGCCAGGAGCGGCGGTAGAATTCGGGGTCGGGCAGGCGGAAGCGGGCCGAGCTTAAGACCGGCGTCCGCCGCGCGCCCTCGCCGAGGCGAAGCGGCACGCCGAGCACGACGCCCGGGGTGACGCCGCTCGACGAGCCGCCTTCGACGAAGACGCCGATGCCGGGGCGCGGCGCCTCGGGCGGCGGCGCGGGCTGGCCGGCGACGATGTCCGCGGGCTCGAGGCTGCGCCCGCCCGGCCCGACCAAGAGCGCGCTCTCCAGCGCGCGCACGTCGCTCACCCGCACCTCGATCAGGTTGGCGCCGACGAACTCGGCCACCGCCGCCGGCCGGGGCGAAGAATCGCCGGCGCAGGCGGCGAGGACGAGGGCGGCAAGCAGCAAGAGTGCGCGCACGCCGGCGGAATGTTGTGACAGACTGGGCAAGCAATATTCCAACGGGCCGCGGCCGACACGCTCATGCGAGTCCTGATCCTCAGCGCCGACGGTTTTGAAGATAGCGAACTCGCCGAGCCGCTGCACCAGTTGCAGGCGAAAGGTGTGGCGGTGGACGTAGCGGCGCCGCAGAAGGGGCCGATTGCCGGCAAGCACGGCCGCGTGGCCGCCGCCGGGCTCGCTCTCGACGCCGTGCGCCCGCAGGACTATGACCTGCTGCTGTTGCCCGGCGGCAGGGCGCCGGCCAGCCTGCGGAAGAACCCCCGGGCAGTGGCCATCGCCCGGCAGTTTCTTCAGGCCGAAAAGCCTGTGGCCGCGATCTGCCACGGGCCGCAGCTGCTGCTCGCCACCGGCCTGCTGGCGGGGCGCAGCGCCACCTGTTACCGCGACGTCAGGCGGGAGCTGGAGGCGGCGGGGGTCAAATACGAGAACCGCGAAGTGGTGGTGGACGGCAACCTCGTCACCTCGCGCCAGCCGGCCGACATCCCCGCCTTCATGCGGGCGATCTTCAGGATCCTCGGCCTGTCGGGTTGAGGAGAAAACCGTGGACGGCTGGCGCATTCCCCCACCGAGGAAGCCGACCAAGACAAAGGAGGCTTTTGCACGGGAGCGCCGGGAGAAGGTCGCCTGGCTGATCCGCGAAGGCCTGCTCAAGTCCGAGCGCCTCAAAGAGGCCCTGCTGAAGGTGCCGCGCGAGGACTTCATCCTGGCGCCGTACCGGGACTATGCCTACCTCGAGGTCCCGCTGCCGCTGCCGGGGGTGGCGGCGACCATCTCCTGCCCGCACGGCTACCCGCTCTTCTACGAGCCCCTGGGCCTCGCCCAGGGCCACAGGTTTCTCGAGGTCGGTCTGGGCTCGGGCTACGGAACGGCACTCGCCCGCGAGGTGGTCGGCGACGAGGGCCTGGTGGTCGCCATCGAAATCGACCCGCTGACCTTCGACTATGCCAAGGCCAATCTCGAACGGGCCGGCTACAGGGATGTCGTGCTGGTGCGGGCCGACGGCGGCATCGGCTATGCCGAGCTGCAGCCCTACGACCGGATCGCCGTCACCGCCGCCTGTCGCGAAATACCGCCGCCGCTGCTCGAGCAGCTTGCCGTTGGCGGCAGGCTCATCGCGCCGCTGATCGTGGCCGATCGGCAGGATCTGGTTGTTTTCGAAAAGGCCGCGACCGGCGTGCGCCGAGAGGTCGTCTGCGAGGTGCTCTACGTCAGCCTGCGCGGCCAATACGGGGTTCCGCAAGATCGGCAGTGATGACCCCCGAGCTTTGCCCGGCGGGTGCGGGCGGTGCCGCGGCGCGCCGGCGGCAGGCGTTCACCAAGGCCGGGCCGCTGCGGGCAAGAAATTCCGGCTCGTCTCGAAACGCGTTCCGCGCCCTGCGCCTTGCCCGGCGGGGCGGGCGGGGCGTACACTTCATTTGCCGTCCGCCGTTGGGCGGGCGGCGGCGCCGGGCGGGCGGCAGTCCCGCCCGCGGCGGCGCCGACCTTAGGGCGCGCAACGCCGCCCGTGCCGCGGACACGACCGAAACCGTTTCCTCCCCATCCGCCCGCGGGTGGCGCCTGCGCCGACAGGAGGAGAGGTGTCATGGCCGTGGCAATGAGCTTACGCGACTATCTCGACAGCCGCGGCATCGCCTATGAGGTGCTCAGCCACCCGCGGGCGATGACGATGGTGGCAAGCGCGCGCGCCGCCGGGGTGCCGGCGGACAGCGTGGTCAAGGCGGTGGTGCTCGAGGACGAGGACGGCTATCTGCTCGCCGCCGTGCCGGCCGACCGCCATCTCGAGCTCGGCGAGCTGCGCCGCTGGCTCAACCGCCGGCTCGGCCTCGCCACCGAGGACGAGATCGCCGAGCTGTTCCGCGACTGCGAGGTCGGCGCGGTGCCGGCGGTCGGCGCCGCCTACGGCATCGAGACCGTGTGCGAGGACGACCTGCGCGCGCGGCCGATGGTCTATCTCGAGGCCGGCGACCACCAGACGCTGCTGCGACTCAACCCGGCCGAGTTCGACAAGCTGATGGCCGGGGCGCGGCACGGCCATTTCAGCCGCGTCGAGGAATAGGGTTCAGGGCAGCAGCACCGCGGCGCCCTGAAGCCGCCCCTCGCGCAGGCGGGCGAGCGCCTCGTTCGCCTGTGCGAGCGGCAGGCACTCGACATGCGTACGCACCGGCACGCGCGGCGCGAGCTCCAGGAACTCCTCGCCGTCGCGGCGCGTCAAATTGGCGACCGAGACCACCTGCCGCTCCTCCCAGAGGAGGCGATAGGGAAAGGTCGGGATGTCGCTCATGTGGATGCCGGCGCAGACCACCCGCCCGCCCTTGGCGAGCGCGCGCAGCGCCGCGGGGATGAGCGCGCCCACCGGGGCGAAGATGATCGCCGCGTCGAGCGGCTCGGGCGCCGGCCGGTCCGAGGGCCCGGCCCAGGCGGCGCCGAGCGAGCGGGCGAAGGCTTCGGCCGCCGCGTCGCCCGGCCGGGCGAAGGCGAAGACCTCGCGTCCCTGCCAGCGGGCGAGCTGGACGACGATATGGGCGGCGGCGCCGAAGCCGTAGAGGCCGAGGCGGCGGCCCTCGCCGGCAAATTTGAGCGCGCGGTAGCCGATCAGCCCGGCGCAAAGCAGCGGCGCCGCCTCGGCGTCGCCGTAAGCGTCGGGCAGCGCGAAGCAGTAGCGCGCGTCGGCGAGCGCCCGGTCGGCATAGCCGCCGTCGATCTGGTAGCCGGTGAAGCGGGCGGCGGCGCACAGGTTCTCGCGCCCCGTCCGGCAATAGTCGCAGGTGCCGCAGGTCCAGCCGAGCCAGGGCACGCCGACGCGCTGGCCGAGCGCGAAGCGTTCAACCCCTGGGCCGAGCGCGGCGACGCGGCCGACGATCTCGTGGCCGGGCACGATCGGCGGGCTGGCCTCGGTGAGCTCGCCGTCGACCACGTGCAGGTCGGTGCGGCAGACGCCGCAGGCCCGCACACTGATGAGCACCTGCCCCGGCCCCGGCACCGGGTCGGGCCGGGTCTCCGCCGCGAGCGGCGCGCCCGGCCGGCGCAGCACCATCGCCCTCATGCCGCCCTCCCGCGGCCGCCCTTGGTCATCGCGCGCCGCTTCCGCTATGGTCGCCCGCCGGCATTGAAGCGCGCCGCCGGCGCGCGCCGCAAGCTCGGGAGGCCCGCGATGTCCGAACTCTTCCGCCTCGACGGCAAGGTGGCGCTGATCACCGGCTCGAGCCGCGGCATCGGCCGGGCCATCGCCGAGCGCATGGCCGAGGCCGGCGCGCGCGTCGTCATCTCCAGCCGCAAGGCCGATGTCTGCGAGCGCGTCGCCGGCGAGATCGTCGCCAGGGGCGGGCAGGCGATCGCGCTTCCCGCCAACATCTCCGACAAGGCGCAGCTCCGGCGCCTCGCCGATGAAACGATCGCGCATTGGGGCCGCGTCGACGTGCTGGTCTGCAACGCCGCCGCCAACCCCTATTTCGGGCCGGCCGCCGGCATTCCCGACGAGGCCTTCGAGAAGATCCTGCACAACAACGTGCTGGCCAACCACTGGCTCATCAACATGGTCGTGCCGCAGATGGCGGCGCGCCGCGACGGCGTCGTCATCATCGTCTCCTCGGTCGGCGGGCTGGTCGGCTCGAGCGTGCTCGGCGCCTATTGCATCTCCAAGGCCGCCGACATGCAGATGGCGCGCAACCTCGCCGTCGAATGGGGCCCGCACAACATCCGCGTCAACTGCCTGGCGCCCGGCGTGATCCGCACCGACTTCGCCCGCGCGTTGTGGGAGAATCCCGAAATCCACGCCAAGGTCGTCGAGCGCTACCCGCTCGGCCGCATCGGCGAGCCCGACGAGGTGGCCGGCGCGGCGGTGATGCTGGCGGCGCCCGCCGGCCGCTTCATCACCGGCCAGACCCTGGTCATCGACGGCGGCGGCGTGGTCAGCCAGGGGCGTTGAAGGCGGCTCGCGCAACGCGTGGTTGCGCGTTTGCGAACGCGACTGAGAAATACTCGCAAGCTCTTGAAATTAATGATGATTCTTGGCCACGCCCTGTTGCCCGCCCGGCTTGCCTGCTGCTAATGAATTCAGACCGCGCGACGGCGCATTTGCCGTCGAAACGCGGGCTTCGATACGGGGGGAAACGATGAAAATGATGAACTGGGCCGGCGGCGCCCGCGTGGGCGCGCTGGCGATGGCGCTGGCTTTATCAGGAACGGCGCAGGCCGCCGACACTCCGCCGGGACCGCGCTACGATCTGCCGCGCTACTATCACTCCGAGATCAGCCCGGCCAAGGCCTATCTGCTGATCGACAACAATCAGGTCAACAAGAAGGGCTATATCGAAGACGACGGCGACATGCCGACGGTTCTGATCGACGTACGCACGCTGCGCGAATACGCGGCCGGGCATCCCGAGAAGGCTTTCAACGTGCCCTATCCGAACATCTATGGCGGGAACGACCAGAACCGGCAGGTTTTTTATGACGAGGTTCTTGAGATCGTGAACGGCGATCTCGATGCGCGCGTGCTGACGCTGTGCCGCACCGGCTACCGCAGCGTGCTCGCCGCCAACATCCTGTCGAATCCGGCAGCCCATGGCGTCACCGGCCAGCCCTTCACGAATGTACGCAACATCTGGGAAGGATTCGTGGGGCAGTACAAGACCATCATCATAGGCGGAGTCACCTACAACCTCGACCTGAACAACGACGGCGTGATCAACACCGACGTTGCCGACGTCTATTCCCACACGGCGGACGCCAATCCGGACAAGGACGGCTGGCGCAATTTCCAGGAGCTGCCCTGGACGCGCGATGTATCGCCAGGCGGTGCCTATCTCAACGACGTGACCCTCTACGACCAGTATCAGCAGTAGCAGCCGGCCACGGGCGCAAGGGAGACGGAGGGGGGCCTTCGGGCCCCCTTTCTCGTTGCGCGTCGGCGCGATTACCCGCCCGACGGGAAAGGCGCTAGATTAGGGGCGTGAGCGCCCTTGCCGAAACCACCTCCCCCGCCGAGCCGGTCCGCGGCCGCCGCGAGATCATCGACCGCCAGGCGCTGACCGTCGCGCTCGACGCGCTCGGCGGCGAGGGCTTCCACGGCTCGCCCGAGCAGCGCCGCCAGGCACTGGCGCTGCTCAAGGGGGCGCTGGCGCACGGCCGCGAGGAGATCCAGGCCCGCTTCGAGGCCGGCGCCTCGGCCCTCGTCACCGTCAAGGCGCTGAGCCATCTCGTCGACCAGCTGATCCGCTGCCTGTTCGACTTCACCGTCAACCGCGTCTTCCGCCAGCCCAACCCGACCGCCGCCGAGCAGCTCTCCATCGCCGCGGTGGGCGGCTACGGCCGCGGCGAGCTCGCGCCCCATTCCGACATCGACCTCCTGTTCCTGCGCCCCTACAAGCAGACGCCCTGGGGCGAGCAGGTGGTCGAGTACCTGCTCTACATGCTGTGGGACCTCGGCCTCAAGGTCGGCCATGCCACGCGCTCGGTCGACGACTGCATCCGGCTCGCCAGGAGCGACCTCACCATCCGCACCGCGCTCTTGGAGGCGCGCTGGGTGTGGGGCGCGCAGGCCATCTTCCAGGAGATGAAGCAGCGCTTCCTCAAGGAGGTCGTCGCCAAGACCGGCCCCGCCTTCGTCGAGGCCAAGCTGGCCGAGCGCGACGCCCGCCACCAGCGGCTCGGCGATTCGCGCTACGTCGTCGAGCCCAACATCAAGGAGGGCAAGGGCGGCCTGCGCGACCTGCACACGCTGTTCTGGATCGCCAAGTACCTCTACCGCGCCGACAGCGTGGCCGGCCTGGTCGAGCACGGCGTCTTCACCCCGGCCGAGTACCGGCGCTTCGCCAACGCCCATTCCTTCCTGCTGGCGGTGCGCTGCCACCTGCACTACCTGACCGGCCGCGCCGAGGAGCGCCTGACCTTCGACGTGCAGGGCGAGCTCGCCCGCCGCATGGGCTACGCCGACCGTCCCGGCCGGCGCGACGTCGAGCGCTTCATGCGCCATTACTACCTGGTCGCCAAGGACGTCGGCGACCTGACGCGCATCTTCTGCGCCGCGCTCGAGGAGGCGCACAAGAAGGCCAGGCCGTTCGCGCTGCTGCGCCTGCCGCGCCGGCGCAAGGAGATCGAGGGCTTCGCCGTCGAGGGCGGCCGGCTCAGCCTCTCGGGCGCGCGCGTGCTGCAGCGCGACCCGAGCAAGATCCTGCGCCTCTTCCATCTCGCGCAGGAGCGCGACCTGGACATCCACCCCGACGCGCTGCGGCTGGTGCACGGCAACCTCAAGCTGATCGACGCCGGCTTGCGCGCCCAGCCAGAGGCCAACCGCCTGTTCCTCGAGATGCTGATCTCGCCCAACGACCCCGAGACGACGCTGCGCCGCCTCAACGAGGCCGGCGTCTTCGGCCGCTTCGTGCCCGATTTCGGCCGCGTCGTCGCGCAGGCGCAGCACGACATGTACCACACCTACACCGTCGACGAGCACACCATCCGCGCCATCGGCATCCTCTCGCGCATCGAGCGCGGCGAGCTCAAGGAGGAGCATCCGCTGGCGCACGAGATCGTCCACCAGGTCGTCTCGCGCCGCGTGCTCTATCTCGGCGTGCTGCTGCACGACATCGCCAAGGGCCGCGGCGGCGACCACTCGATCCTCGGCGAGAAGGTGGCGCAGAAGTTCTGCCCGCGGCTCGGCCTCAGCCCCGCCGAGACCGAGACCGTCGCCTGGCTGGTGCGCTGGCACCTCGCCATGTCGGCGACCGCGTTCAAGCGCGACATCAGCGACGCCAAGACGGTGATCGACTTCGCCGCCCTGGTGCAGAGCCCGGAGCGGCTCAGGCTGCTGCTGGTGCTGACCGTGGCCGACATCCGCGCCGTCGGGCCGACGGTCTGGAACGGCTGGAAGGGCCAGCTCCTGCGCGACCTCTACTATCGCACCGAGGAGGTGCTCTCGGGCGGCTTCGCCGGCCAGCGCCGCGCCGAGCGGGTGCAGCGCGCCAAGGAGCAGGTGGCGGCGCTCCTCGCCGACTGGCCGGCCGACGAGGTGGCGGCGCTGCTCGGGCGCCATTACGACAGCTACTGGCTCAGCCACGACGCCGACACCGCCGCCCGCCACGCCCGGCTGATGCGCGAGGCCGACCGCGCCGGCCAGCCGCTCGCCGTCGCCACCCGTTCCGACCGCTTCCGCGCGGTCAGCGAGGTCACCGTCTACACCCCCGACCATCCCGGCCTGTTCGCCCGCCTCGCCGGCGCCATCGCCGTCTCCGGCGGCAACATCGTCGATGCCAAGATCTCGACCACCATCGACGGCCATGCCCTCGACACCTTCTTCGTCCAGGACGCCGAAGGCGGCGCCTTCGAGCGCCCCGACCGGCTGGCGCGGCTCTCGGCCACCATCCAGGGGGTGCTGTCGGGCGAGATTCGCCTCAAGGGCGCGATCGCGCCCGAGAAGCCGGGCGTGCCGTCGCGCGCCCGCGTCTTCACCGTCGAGCCGGTGGTGCTGGTCGACAACAACGCCTCCAACACCTGGACGGTGATCGAGGTCAACGGCCGCGACCGGCCGGGCCTGCTCTACGAGGTGACCAAGGCGCTCTACGACCTCTCGCTGACCATCGGCTCGGCCCACGTCGCCACCTACGGCGAGCGCGCCGTCGACGTCTTCTACGTGCGCGACCTGACCGGCATGAAGGTCGTCCACAAGGGACGGCTGGCGGCGATCGAGCGGCGCCTGATCGACGCGCTGCGCACGCCCGAGGAGCGCGAGCGCGCCGCGCGCGGGGCCGAGGCCGGGCGCGAGGAGAAGCCGCCGGCGCCGCGCCGCCGCCGCGCCCGCCCCTCGCGCACCGAGGCGGCGGAGTAGCGCGCGGCCCCTTACCGCCGCCGCAATTATCCGATATTGAAGCCGCCCATGGCGCTTCTCCGCTCGGTCGCCACCATCGGCGGCTACACGCTCCTCAGCCGCGTCCTCGGCTTCGTCCGCGACGTGCTGATCGCCGCCTATCTCGGCGCCGGCCCGGTGGCCGATGCCTTCTTCGTCGCCTTCAAGCTGCCCAACTTCTTCCGCGCGCTGTTCGCCGAGGGCGCCTTCAACGCCGCCTTCGTGCCGCTCTATTCCGAATACCTGACCCGCCAGGGCCGCGCCGCCGCGCTCGCCTTCGCCGAGCGCGCGCTCGCCGCGCTGCTCGCCGCGCTGCTGGTCTTCGTGGCGTTGGCCCAGGTCTTCATGCCCTGGCTGATGCTCGGCCTGGCGCCGGGCTTCGTCGACCGGCCGACGACCTTCGATCTCGCCGTCGCCTTCACCCGCATCACCTTCCCCTACCTGCTCTTGATCAGCCTGGTGTCGCTGCTCGGCGGCGTGCTCAACTCGGTCGGCCGCTTCGCCGCCGCCGCCGCCGCGCCGGTGCTGCTCAACCTGACGCTGATCGCCGCGCTGCTCGGCCTGACGCCGCTGCTCTCGACGCCGGGCCACGCGCTCGCCGCCGGGGTGACGCTCTCCGGCATCGTCCAGTTCCTCTGGCTGATCTGGGCCTGCGGCCGCGCCGGCATCTTCCTCCGCCTGCCCCGGCCGCACCTGACCCCGGAGGTGAAGCGGCTGCTCAGGCTGATCCTGCCGGCGGCGCTCGGCGCCGGAGTGGTGCAGGTCAACCTGGTCATCGGCGTCATCCTCGCCTCGCTGCTGCCGACCGGCTCGATCTCGTACCTCTTCTACGCCGACCGCCTGAACCAGCTGCCGATCGGCGTCGTCGGCGTCGCCGTCGGCACCGCGCTGCTGCCGCTGCTGTCGCGCCAGATCGCCGCCGGCGAGCAGCGCGCCGCGGCGGCGAGCCAGAACCGGGCGGTCGAGCTCGCGCTGCTGCTGACCCTGCCGGCGACCGCGGCGCTGATGGCGGTGCCGCACGAGCTGGTCTCGGTGCTGTTCGAGCGCGGCGCCTTCGGCGCGGCGGCGAGCACGGCCACCGCCGCCGCGCTCACCGCCTACGCCGCCGGCCTGCCGGCCTACATCATGGTGCGCGCGCTCGCCCCCGGCTTCTACGCGCGCCACGACACCGCGACGCCGGTGCGCAACGCCGTGCTCTGCATCGGCGTCAACCTGGCCGTCGCGCTGGCGCTGATGCCGCTGCTCGCCCATGTCGGCCTCGCTCTGGCCACCGCGGTCTCGGCCTGGCTCAACGCCGTCCTGCTCGGCACGCTGCTCTGGCGGCGGGGCCACTGGCGGGCCGACGCGCGGCTCGCCGACCGGCTGTGGCGCATGGTGCTGGCGACGGCGGCGATGGCCGCCGGCCTGCTGGCGCTGGCGCAGGCGCTCGCGCCCTGGTTCGCCGGCGCGACCTCCTGGCGCGTCGGCGCGCTGGCGCTGCTCGTCGGCGGCGGGCTGGTGATTTACGGGCTGGCGGCGCAGGCCTTGCGCGCGGCGACGCTGGGCGAGCTCGCCGGTTACTTGCGCCGGCCGGCGCGCGGCGCCGAGGGCGATTGACCCGGCCCGTCGCCGCGGGCATAACTCCGCGGCCCACTCGGTACCCCTCCCGCCCCGCAACGGACCTGGCACGTCCGGGGGCCGCGTCCACAGCGTCGAGGAGCGCATGGCGAAAGAACTGATCTTCTCGGGCATCCAGCCCACCGGCAGCCTGCATCTCGGCAACTATCTCGGCGCCATCCGCAACTGGGTGAAGCTGCAGGTCGATTACGACTGCCTGTTCTGCGTCGTCGACATGCACGCGATCACGATCTGGCAGGACCCCAAGCTCCTGCGCGACCAGACGCGCGAGGTCGCCGCCGGGCTGATCGCCGCCGGGGTCGATCCCGCCACCTGCATCCTGTTCAACCAGAGCCTGAACCCGGATCACGCCCAGCTCGCCTGGATCTTCAACTGCGTGGCGCGGATGGGCTGGCTCAGCCGCATGACCCAGTTCAAGGAGAAGGCCGGCAAGGACCGCGAGAACGCCTCGGTCGGGCTTTTCGCCTATCCCAACCTGATGGCCGCCGACATCCTCGCCTACAAGGCGACGCACGTGCCCGTGGGCGAGGACCAGAAGCAGCATCTCGAGCTCGCCCGCGACATCGCGCAGAAGTTCAACAACGATTTCGGCGTCGACTTCTTCCCGCTGGTCGAGCCGCTGATCTTCGGCGCGGCGACGCGGGTGATGAGCCTGCGCGACGGCACCAAGAAGATGTCGAAGTCGGACCCCTCCGACTATTCGCGCATCAACCTGACCGATGGTCCCGACGCCATCGCCCAGAAGATCCGCAAGGCCAAGACCGACCCGGCGCCGCTGCCCGAGGACGAGGCGGGACTGGCCGCGCGGCCCGAGGCGGCCAACCTGGTCGGCATCTACGCCGCGCTCTCCGACCAGGAAGTGGCGAGCGTCATCGCCCGCTTCGGCGGCGCCCAGTTCTCGACCTTCAAGCACGAGCTGGCCGAGCTTGCGGTGGCAACCCTGGGTCCGATCGGCACCGAGATGCAGCGGCTGACGAAGGACCCCGGCTTCGTCGACGAGATCCTGCGCAAGGGCGGCGAGCGGGCGCGCGAGCTGACCGCGCCGATCCTGCGCCAGGTCTTCGACATCGTCGGCTTCCTCAGGCCTTGAGCCCAGAGCGGTTTCCGGCCAGGTGGAACCGGTTGCGTTGCGCGGCGGCGCGGCAGGCCGCTAGGCGCGCCGTGAAGCGCGATGTGGGGCATCGGGCGAGCGGCGCAACGACGCGGATGCCCGCCGCCGCGCAACCCGCAGGGACGGGGCGGCGCGCGCCCGCGCGGGCGCCGCCGGGGCGGCCGGAGTCCCCCCGACGCCCGTCGCCCGCCTCCCGGCGGAGGGGCGCGGGGCCGCCCGAGCACCCCCAGCCCATCTGGCCGGAAACCGCTCTAACCGCCTTGCGCCGCGGCGCCGGGCTGCCCACATTGGGACGAGGCGAGGGGCGATGAGCGACGGCGCGAACAGCAGCGAAGCGGACCTGCCGGCGGCTTCCTCAGGCGGGCGCTGGCGGCGCGCGCTGCGCCCGGTGGCGGCCGTGCTGGCTGCCATCATCCTGCTCTATTACCCGATCGGCATGGTCTGGGTGCACGTCGTCGACGACGACCCCGACTTCGCGCCGGCGGCCACCGACCGGCCCGCCGCCGGCAGCCGCGCGGTGGCGATGGCGGCGGCGCTGATCGAGCGCGAGACCGATCGCCATGCCTGGGTGGCCAACGATCCGTTCTTCCTGCCCGGCGCGCTGCTCGACAACATGCCCAATTTCCAGCAGGGCATCGTCGCCGCGCTGGCCCGCTTCTCCTTCGAGCTCGCCGACCAGATCGGCCGCGTGCGCGGCTCCAGCCAGATCGACAAGGACCTGCAGGAAGCGGCGGGCCTGCTGCAATATGCCGGCACCAAGTGGATCTTCGACTTCTCGACCTCGCTGATGCCGACGGCGAGCTCGGAGGCGCAATACCGCAAGGCGCGCCGCGCGCTGCTCGCCTACAACCGCCGGCTGGCCGACGGCGAGGCGGTGTTCGAGCGGCGCGGCGACAACCTGCTCGCTGCCCTCGACCGCATCGCGCTCGACCTCGGCTCGTCCTCGGCGGCGATCGACCGCCACATCGCCGAACGCTCGGGCAGCCTGCTCGATTTCACCGCCGACGACCTGTTCTATTCGGTCAAGGGCCAGGCCTACGCCTATTTCCTGCTGCTGCGCGAGCTCGAGCACGACTATGCCAACGTCGTGCGCGAGCGCGAGCTCGGCAGCGTCTGGCGGCAGATGCTCGATTCGATGCGCCACGCCGCCCTGCTCGGCCCCTGGGTGGTGGTCAACGGCGCGCCGGACAGCCAGTTCCTGCCCAACCACCTGGCGGCGCAGGGATTCTATCTCTTGCGCGCCCGCACCCAGGTGCGCGAGATCACCAACATCCTGCTCAAATAAGTGGCAGTCGCTAATGTTGGCGGTCCCGCGGCGCTTGCCGCGGGCGGGGCGCTCCTGCAACATGGTGGCGATGAGCGACGAGAAGAAGCCGGCGCGGCGGCGCAACAAGTTCCTGGTCGTGGTCGACGATTCGCCCGAGGTGCACGCCGCGCTGCGCTACGCGACGATGCGCGCGCGCAATGTCGGCGGCGGCATTGTGCTCTTGCGCGTGGTGCCGCCGCCCGACTTCCAGCACTGGATGGCGGTCGAGAAGGCGATGCGCGAGGAGGCGCGCGAGGAGGCCGAGAAGCTCTTGCAGCAGCTGGCCGAGGTGGTGCATCGCGATTCCGGCATCACGCCCGAGCTGATCATCCGCGAGGGCAATACGCGCGACGAGCTCCTGGCCCTGATGGCCGAGGATCCCATGATCCGCATCCTGGTGCTCGCCGCGGCGCCGGGCACGCAGGGACCGGGGCCGCTGGTGTCGTCGCTGGCCGGCCAGATGTCGGGCAACCTGTCGTTCCCGATCACGGTCGTGCCTGGCAGCATGAGCGACGCCGAGCTCGACGAAGTCACCTGACCGCGGCGCCGGGGCCCGGCCGGTGACCTACCAATTGCTGCGTCTCGCCCACTTCCTCGGCCTGGCCCTGATTGCCGGCGGCCTCATTGGCGTCTGGGTATCCGACCTGCGGATGCGCCAGCTGCGCGACCTCGCCCTGCTCGCCGAGGCGGCGCGCAACCTCGCGATCTTCTACGACGCCGCCGTGGTGCCCGGCGCGCTGCTGCTGGCGGGATCGGGCGCGGCGCTGATCGTCCTCTACCACGGCGGCTGGGCCTTCCTCGAGGTGCCGTGGCTCGCCGGCATGGTGGCGCTCTTCGCCTTCGAGTTCATCGAGGGCAACACTGTGACCCGGCTGCACTTCATGCGCTTGCGCCGGCTGACCCGCCAAGCGGCGGAGCAGGGCAGGGCGAGCCTCGAGCTTGAACGGGCCCGTCGATCGCACCTGCCCACCTTCACCCATTTCCTCGACATTCCGCTGCTGCTCGTCATCGTCGCCCTTGGCGTGCTGCGGCCGGATAGCTGGTCGCTGTTCGCGGTCGGCGGGACTTTGGCGCTGATCGTCGCGGCGCTGCCGACGCTGTTGGTCGCGCGCCTCTATCCGTCGCTGCCGGACGGCGGGACGTCGTAGAGGTCGTCCTCGGCCAGGCCGTAGAGCTCGCGCGGCTCGCGCACGCCGCGCAGCACGTGCGGGCCGAGCGAGACCAGCCGTGCCGGACAGGTCTCGAAGCCGCAGCAGCCCTCGGCGAAGGCGGCGGAGGCGATCAGCGAGCGGCCGAGCTTGGCGCAGGAGGCCTCGATGCGCGCCACCTCGTTGACGGCGCGGCCGATGACGGTGAAGTCGAGCCGGTCCTTGGCGCCGATGTTGCCGTAGACCACCTCGCCCAGATGCAGCGCGATGCCGGCCCGCAGCGGCACGCCGCCCTCGAGCGCCCGCCCCTGGTTGAGCACGTGCAGCCGCTCGCGCGCCTCGAAGGCGGCCGCGAGCGCCGTGCGGCAGGCCTGCGCGGAATCGGCGCCTTCGATGCGGAAGATCGCCAGCATGCCGTCGCCGATGAACTTGAGCACCTCGCCGCCGCGCTCCTGCACCGGGCGCGCCATGCATTCGAGGAAGTCGTCGAGGGTGGCGATCAGGTCGCGCGGCGCCATCCGGTCGGCCATCGCGGTGAAGCCGCGCAGGTCGCAGAACCACACCGCGGCGCGGATCACCTCGCCCTGGGCGCGCTGCACCGTGCCGGCCAGCACCTTGCCGGCGGCGTTGGCGCCGAGATAGGTGGCGAGCAGGTCGCGCATCATCTGCCGGCCCGCCTCGATCTCGAAGCGCAGCGCGATCAGCGGCATCAGGTCGGACAAGAGCGCCAGCTCGCCGGCGGCGAAGCCGCCCGGCCGGTCGGTCGCCCACGAGATGAAGCTCGGCCGGCCGCGGGTGAAGCGCAGCGGCAGCACGACGTAATCGGTGGCGCCGAGCGCCTTGAGCTCGTGCAGGATCGGGAAGTCGAGCACGGTCTCGGGCCGGTCGAGCCGGCGCCGGATCGCCGCCGCGCCCTGGTGGATCAGGAACACCGGGCTGTCGCGGTAGGCCGCCGTCTGCAGCAGCCCGTGCTCGCGGGCGGTCTCGCTGGCGCCCTCGCCGCGGACCCAGGTCAAGCCGCGGGTGAAATGCTGCGGATGCAGCGTCGGCAGGGCGCCGCTCGCCCGGAACAGCGGCACGCCGGAATCGGCCAGCCGTTCGCACAGTTCGCGGAACAGCTCGACCGGGGCGAGCGCGTCGCCGCCATGCTCCATCAGCCAGGCGGCGACCGGGCTCGACCACCAAGGCGACGCCGGCACCGCCGCCCCGACCGGCTCCGGACGCTCAGGTGTTTCGACCAGTTCGGCAACTTTATTGCTCAGGATCGGGCTCCGTCGATGCGCTTGTTGCGGCATTGCGAAACTTTATTTCGCATGGCCGACGAAGGCATGCGCCACGCTTGATCTTAGCACCAAGCTCAACCACCTTTCCGGGGTGAGTTAGACGGCCGGGCCCGCCCGGCCAGGGGAGCGCGCATGTTCATCCAGACCGAACCGACGCCCAACCCGGCGACGCTGAAGTTCCTGCCCGGCCGCGACGTCCTGCCGTCGGGGCCGGCCGACTTCCCGACGCCGGAGGCCGCCGCGTCCTCGCCGCTGGCGCGGCGCCTGTTCGGCATCGACGGGGTGCGCGGCGTCTTCCTCGGCCACGACTTCGTCACCGTCACCAAGTCCGAAACGGTCGCCTGGCAGCACATCAAGCCCGCTCTCCTCGGCGCCATCATGGAGCATTTCATGGCCGGCCTGCCGGTGGTCGACGAGGGCGCGGTTGGCGCCGCGCCGGACGGCTCGGCCGACAGCGAGGTGGTGGCGCAGATCAAGGAGCTGCTCGACACCCGCGTGCGGCCGGCGGTGGCGATGGACGGCGGCGACATCGTCTTCCACGGCTTCGAGGAAGGGATCGTCTACCTGCACATGCGCGGCTCGTGCGCGGGCTGCCCAAGTTCGACCGCGACCTTGCGGCATGGCATCGAGAACATGCTGCGCCACTACATTCCCGAGGTCGTCGCGGTCCGCCCCGTCTGAGCGGCCGCGTCAGCGTCTTTTCGTCAATCCTGGCGGCGCCGCGGCGCGCCGCGCCTGCCTTGGCCCGTTGGCATGCCGGAGGAGAAGCCATGCTCAAGACGATCGCCGCACGCGCCTCGACCGGCAGCCGCGACTTGACGGCGAGCCTCGCCGGCTCGGCCGCCCTGGCGACACTCGGTTTCGCCCTCGGCGGCGGCATGGCCTGGCTCGGCGGCGCCGCGCGCAGCGAAGCGACGCCGGCCTTGGGCCGGCTGCCGGCGATCGCGCGCGAGCAGGCAGCGGAATCGCTGCAGCTTGCCGGCGCGCTGGTCAGGCTCGAGCTCAAGTTGCCGACCATGATGCCCTCGGCGGCGCTGGATCTCGGACCCTTCGGCGTCGCGCACGGCTTCATCGGCGGCTTCGCCAACGTCGGCAAGTCGTCGGACCTGACAAAGGACGCGGCGTTCGCCGCGCCGCCCGACGTCAGAAGCGTCGACGCCATGATGGAACGGTTCGGCGCTTACGCCTTCGATCTTGCCGACGTGCGCAAGGGGGCGGGCGAGGTGCCGCGCCTTTACCTGGCCGCGCTGCCCCTCGACATGCACAAGGTGGCCGAGCCCGACAGGCGCAAGGAAGCGTTCCTCACCGCCATGCTGCCGCTGGTCCTCAAGGCCAACGAGGCGATCGCGCAGGATCGCGCGGCGCTGCAGGGCGTCGCCGAGCGCGTCCGCTTCGGCGTCCCGCTCGCCGCCGGCGAGGAATCGTGGCTCGCCGCGCTGGCCGAGCGCCATGGCGCCGAGCCCGACGACCTCGCCGAGCTGAAGTTGCGCGTCGACATCGTGCCGCCGTCGCTGGCGCTCGCCCAGGCGGCCGAGGAATCGGGTTGGGGCACGTCGCGCCCGGCGCGCAAGGCCAATGCCCTGTTCGGCCAGATGAGCTTCGACGAGGGCGCCGGCGCCAAGCCGCGCCGCGGCGAGCTGCGCGCCTTCGACGACCTGCACGGCTCGGTCGCCGCCTACATGCACAACCTCAACACCCACGCCGCCTACAAGGAGTTCCGCCGCCAGCGCGCCGCGCTGCGCGCCCGCGGGCTGCAACCGGATGGCGAGCGCCTGGCCGGGGCGCTGAAACGCTATTCCGAGCGCGGCGAGGATTACATCGAGACCTTGCGCCTGATCATCCGCGGCAACGGCCTCGACGAGTTCGACCGCGCGCGGCTCAGCCGCGCCTCGATGCCGCCGCCGCGCCGGCCGAGCCCCCGCGTGCCCCTCTGATCCGGCCGGCGGCCGCCGGCGAACGTTGCGGGACGGCGGCGGCTGCGTCAAATTGGGGCCCGCGCCGCGACTGCGCGGCGTGCTGATCGGGGGCGACGAATGGCCGACATACTCAACGACGCCGGGCTGGACCTGCTGTTTCGCAAGGCCCACACGGCGCGGACGTGGATCGAGCGGCCGGTCAGCGACGTGCTGCTGCAGGCGCTTTACGATTTGCTGCGCTGGGCGCCGACCTCCTACAATTCCAGCCCGGCGCGCATCCTGTTCCTCAAGTCGAAGGCGGCCAAGGAGCGCCTCGCGCCGGCGCTCAGCGCCGGCAACCGCGACCAGACCATGGCGGCGCCGGTCACCGCCATCGTCGCCTACGACACCCGCTTCTACGAGTTCCTGCCGAAACTCTATCCCGGCAACCCCAACGCCAAGTCGTCCTTCGTGGGCAAGCCCGAGGCGGCCGAGCGGGCAGCCTTTCGCAGCGGCACCCTGCAGGGCGGCTACATGATTCTCGCCGCCCGCGCGCTGGGGCTCGATTGCGGCCCGATGTCGGGCTTCGACAACGCGGCGGTCGACAGCGAGTTCTTTCCCGACGGCCGCCTCAAGTCGAACTTCCTCTGCAACCTCGGCTATGCCGACCCTGCCGGCATGCGGCCTCGCAACCCGCGGCTCGATTTCGACGACGCCTGCCGCATCCTGTGAGCGGACCTCAGAGACCGTTTGGGAATTCGGATGGAGGCTGCGTCGCGGCGCGAACTGCCG
>CAYTWJ010000017.1:0-9399 GCA_964442055.1 uncultured Rhodospirillaceae bacterium
CGGCGTTCGCCGTCGGCGTCTGGCCGGCGCCGCCGGCGACCAGGTTGCCGACCGAGATCACCGGCACCGGCGCGCGCTTCGGCTGGGCCAGCCGCCGCTCGGCCCAGGCGCCGGCCGCCCACGCCCAGCCCAGCGGCGCGAGCAGCAGCGGCCACGGGCTCGCGGCGTCGCGCCGCCAGAAGTCAGGCGCGCGCATGGCCGGCCGGTGCCGCCTCGGCGGGCTCGACGGGAACGCGGCCGCAGAGCCGGTCGGCCTCGGCGGTGACGCGGTCGAGCTCGGCCTCGAGCGCGCGGCGCGCGCGCTCGACCGCGTCCGAGTCGGCATCGGCCGCGACCGCGATCGGCTCGCCCCAGATGTAGACGCCGCGCCCGAAGGGCAGCGCGACGAGGAAGCGGTCCCACGAGCCGAGCAGCCGGCCACGGCTGGTGGCGAAGGTGGCGGGCAGCATCGGCGCGCCGGTGCGCTTGGCGAGCAGCACGATGCCCTCGCCGGCGCGCATGCGCGGGCCCCGCGGCCCGTCGGGCGTGATGCACACCGATTCGCCGCGGCGCAGCGCGGTCAAGAGCGCACGCAGCGCCTGGCGGCCGCCCTTCTCGCGTTCGCCGCGCGCGGTCGAGCCGCGAATGGTGCCGACGCCGAAATGGCCGACGGTGCGGGCGATCAGCTCGCCGTCGCGGTGCTGCGAGATCAGCACGTGGATCGGCCAGTCGCGCCGCCAGGATGTCGGCATCATCAGGAGGCGGCCGTGCCACAGCGCGCCGATGAAGGGCTGGCCGCGGCGGCGCAGCTCGGCCGGCCGCTCGCCGCCGACGGTGCGCCAGCGCGAGGTGGCGAAGACGAGCCGGATGTAGAGCGCGGTCAGCCAGCCGAGCAGCGACTGGACGGCGCTCTGCCGCAGCAGGTGCCGGCGGCCGGCCAAGCTCAGGCGCGGGCCGCGGCCGGCGGCGGCGGCGCCTCGGCGGCGAACTGGCTGGCGAAGAGCCGGGCGTAGGCGCCGCCGCGCGCCAGCAGTTCGGCGTGGCGGCCGCTCTCGACGACGCGGCCCTGCTCGACGACGTGGATCTCGTCGGCGTCGAGCACGGTCGACAGGCGGTGGGCGATGACCAAAGTGGTGCGCCCCTCCATCAGCCGCTTGAGCGCCGCCTGGACCTTGCGCTCGGCCTCGGCGTCGAGCGCCGAGGTCGCCTCGTCGAGCAGCAGGATCGGCGCGTCGCGCAGCATGGCGCGGGCGATGGCGACGCGCTGGCGCTGGCCGCCGGAGAGCTTGACGCCGTTCTCGCCCACCGCCGTGTCGTAGCCCTGCGGCAGGCCGAGGATGAAATCGTGCGCGGCGGCGGCGCGCGCCGCGGCGACGATCTCGGCCTCGCCCGCCTCGGGCCGGCCGTAGGCGATGTTGGCGCGCACGCTGTCGTCGAACAGGGTGAGCTCCTGGCTGACCAGGGCGATCGCCCGGCGCAGGCTCGCCAGCGTCACCGCGCGCACGTCCTGGCCGTCGATCAGCACGCGCCCGGCGCTGGCGTCGTAGAAGCGGGGGATGAGATTGAGCAGCGTCGATTTGCCGGCGCCCGACGGCCCGACCAGCGCCACCCGCCGCCCGGCCGGCACGACGAAGCTGACGCCGCGCAGCGCCTCGGCGCCGTCGGCATAGGCGAAGCCGACGCGCTCGAAGCGGATCTCGCCGCCCTTGACGACGAGCGGCCGGGCGTCGGCCGCGTCGGCGATCTCGGGCCGCACGTCGAGCACGGCGAACAGGCGCTCGGCGGCGGCGAGCCCTTCCTGCAGCGCGGTGTTCAGGTTGGCGAGGCTTTTCAGCGGCTGGTAGGCGAGCAGGAGCGCGGTGATGAAAGAGGCGAAGGCGCCCAGCGTGACCTCGCCCGATGCCGCCTGCCAGCCGCCATAGAAGATGGCGATGGCGACGGCGAGGCCGCCGAGCGCCTCGGTCGCCGGGCTGGCCGCGGCGCGGGCGCGGACCACGCGCATGATGTGCCTGAGCCGCGCCTCGACCGAGGCGCGCGCGCGCGCCGTCTCGCGCTCCTCCATGCCGTAGGCCTTGACCAGGCGCGCCCCCTCGAAGGTCTCGTTGAGGATCGTGGTCAGCCGCCCGGTCTCCTCCTGGGTGCGGGCCGAGCCCTTGCGCGTGCGCCGGCCGAGGTTGCGCGCGGCGACGCCGACCAGCGGGAAGACGAGGCAGGCGACCAGCGCGAGCTGCCAGTGCTGGTAGAACATCACGCCGGCGAGGAAGACCAGGCTGAGCGAGTCCTTGACCATGCCGGTGAGCGCCCGGCTCACCGCGTCGCGCAGCAATGTCGCGTCGTAGAGGAAGCTCGACACCAGCTTGCCGCTGTGCACCCGGTGCAGATAGGCGAGGTCGGCGCGGATCAGGTGCGCGTACATCGCCACCTGGGTGTCGGCGATGATGCGCTGGCCGACGGCGTTCATCGTCGTGTTCTCGAGGTACGAGGCGACCGCCTTGACCAGGGCGACAACGGCGACCGCGAGCGGCACCAGGTAGAGCCATTGCGGGTCGCGGGCGACGAAGACCCGGTCGAGGGCCGGCTGCATCAGCCAGGCATTGGCCGCCGTCGTCGCCGCCACCACCCCCATGAAGGCCATCGCCAGCACCAGGCGCCCGGCATGGGGGCGCACATGGCTCTTGAGCAGGCGCCGGATCAGGGCGGCGCTGGATGGGGGCCTGGCCGTCGAGGCGGACAATGCAGGGGCTCGTGCTCTCTCGGCAAAATCGCTTGGGCGGCCGGAAGCTAGCACGGGGCGGCGGACGGCGCCAAGAAAGCGCCAGCCGGCGGCATTCCTCGCCCCGGCCGTCTCCGCCGCCTCCAAATTGCAACTAATAGGATATATCGTTATAAGTAGTCCCTGGAGTTGCGCTGGAGAGAGGCGGGATGCCGGCGTCGGTGCTCGTGCGGATGGAAACCGCCGTGATCGAGGCCGTGGTCGTACCGGCCCTCGCCGGGCGCGGCTTCCTGGTGCAGCGAACGGCGAGCCTCGAATCGGCGCTGCGCCTGCTGCAGCGCGCGCCGCCCGATCTCGTCCTGCTCGAAGGCGCCGAGGCGGGGGCCGAGAGCTTCCTGCTCTTGACCGCGATCCGGCGCTGGCTGGCCGAGCCGGCGCTGCCGATCATCGCCGTCTGCGCCGCCGAGGCCGATGTCGCGGCCTTGCGCGCCCGCGGCGCCACACGGGTTGTGGGCACCGAGGCGGGGCTCGCCGAGCTGCTCGCGGCGGTCGACGAGGTACTCGCGGCCGAGCGCGCCTGAGCGGCCGCGCTGCGTTGCCGCACCCGGACCGGCAAGATATGGTGCCGGCATGAACGCGCCGCTGCGTGCCGCCAAGCCCGAGCGGGCCTACAGCGCCTGCCCGCACGACTGCCCCTCGACCTGCGCGCTCGAGGTCGAGCGGCTCGACGCCCGGCGCATCGGCCGCGTCTACGGCGCCGAGGGCCAGCTCTACACCGCCGGCGTGATCTGCGCCAAGGTCGCGCGCTATGCCGAGCGCGTGCACCATCCCGACCGGCTGAAGACGCCGCTCAAGCGCGTCGGCGCCAAGGGCTCAGGGTCGTTCCGGCCGATCTCCTGGGCCGACGCCCTCGACGAGGTGGCCGAGGCCTTCCTGAAAGCCGAGCGGCGCCACGGGCCCGAGACGGTGTGGCCCTATTACTACGCCGGCACGATGGGCCTGGTGCAGCGCGACGGCATCCACCGGCTGCGCCACGTCAAGCGGTATTCCGGCGAGCACACCACGATCTGCGTCAACCTCGCCTGGGGCGGCTTCATCGCCGGCACCGGCGCGCTGCGCGGCGCCGATCCGCGCGAGATGGCGGAAAGCGACCTCGTCGTCATCTGGGGCACCAACGCGGTCGCCACCCAGGTCAACGTGATGACCCACGCGGTGCGCGCGCGCAAGGAGCGCGGCGCGCGGATCGTCGTCATCGATCCCTACCGCAACGCCACCGCCGAGCAGGCGGACATGCACCTGATGCTGCGCCCCGGCACCGACGGCGCGCTGGCCTGCGCGGTGATGCACGTGCTGTTCGCCGAGAACTACGCCGACCGCGCCTATCTCGCCCGCCACACCGACGTGCCCGGCGAGCTCGAGCGCCACCTGGCGGCGCGCACGCCGGAATGGGCGGCGGCGATCACCGGCCTGCCGGCGGCGCAGATCTACGAGTTCGCCCGCCTCTATGGCCGCACCCGGCGCAGCTACCTGCGGCTGGGCTACGGCTTCTCGCGCACGCGCAACGGCGCGGTCAACATGCACGCCGCGCTCTGCCTCGCCGCGGTGAGCGGCGCCTGGCAGCATCGCGGCGGCGGAGCCTTCCACAACAACGGCGCGATCTACCGCTGGGACAAGACGCTGATCGAGGGGCTGGACGCGCGCGACCCGGCGGTGCGCATGCTCGACCAGTCGCGCATCGGCGCGGTGCTGACCGGCGAGCGCGCCGACCTCGGCGACGGCCCGCCGGTCACCGCGATGCTGATCCAGAACACCAACCCGATGATGGTGGCGCCCGATCTCGCCAGGGTCCATGCCGGCTTCGCCCGCGACGACCTCTTCGTCTGCGTGCACGAGCAGTTCCTGACCGAGACGGCGAAGATGGCCGACATCGTGCTGCCGGCGACCACCTTCCTCGAGCACGACGACATCTACCAGGGCGGCGGCCACCAGTACGTCATGCTCGGGCCCAAGGCGATCGAGCCGGTCGGCGAGGCGCGCGAGAACCATTACGTGATCTGCGAGCTGGCCCGCCGCCTCGGCGCCGAGCACCGCGGCTTCGCGATGACCGCGCTCGAAATCGCCGACTGGACGCTCAAGGCCTCGGGCTGGCCGGGCGTCGAGTCCTTGCGGGCGACGAAATGGCACGACTGCCAGCCGCCCTTCGAGCGCGCCCACTATCTCGACGGCTTCGCCCACGCCGACGGCAAGTTCCGTTTCGCCCCCGACTGGGCGGCGATGGGGCCCGATGCCGAGGGCATGCCGCGCCTGCCCGACCACTGGGCGGTGATCGACGAAGCCACGGCCGAGCGTCCCTTTCGCATGGTCACCGCGCCGGCGCGCAACTTCCTCAACTCGACCTTCACCGAGACGCCGACCTCGCTCCGGCGCGAGGGCCGGCCGACGGTGATGATCCATCCCGACGACGCCGCCCGGCTCGGCATCGCCGACGGGGCGCGGGTGCGGCTCGGCAACCGGCGCGGCAGCCTGGCGATCCACGCCCGGCTGTTCGACGGCGTGCAGCCCGGCGTCGTCGTGGTCGAGAGCATCTGGCCCAACGCCGCCTTCGAGGAGGGCATCGGCATCAACCTGCTGGTCGGCGCCGACGCCGCCAAGCCCAACGGCGGCGCCGCCTTCCACGACACCGCGGTGTGGGTGCGCAAGGCATGAGCGCGGCCGGCGCTTGGCGCCGCTTCGTGTCTGTGCTCTAACGCGCCGCGTTCGCTAACGGAGCCAGTACCATGCCCGATTTCGTCTCGATCTTCATCGCCGTCTTCCTCGCCGAGCTCGGCGACAAGACGCAGCTCGCCGCGCTGCTCTTCTCGGCCGAGAGCCGGCTGCCGGCCTGGGCGGTGTTCGTCGCCGCCTCGGCGGCCCTGGTCACGGCGACCGGGCTCGCGGTGATGGTCGGCAGCAGCGGCGCGCGCTTCCTCGGCGCCCTGCCGCTCAAGCCGATCGCCGGGCTCGGCTTCGTCGCCATCGGCGTCTGGCTGATCGTCGAGCATCTGCGCGGCCTCGCCTGAGGCGGCCGCCCGCGTTCAGCGCTTGGCGATGAGCTGGATCAGCGGCCGGTGCAGCGCCGCGCCGCAGGCGATGACGTCGCGGTGGCGCGGGTGGGGGCCGTTGTAGGCGAAGGCCTGGCCGGTCGCCGAGGAACAGCGGCCGCCCGCCTCGCGCACGATCAGGTCGGCGGCGGCGATGTCCCAGTCGCTCTTGTCGCCGAGCGAGATCGCGGCGTCGAAGCGGCCGGCGGCGACCAGCGCCATGCGGTAGGCGATCGAGTTGAGCTGGTGGAACTCGGCCTCCGGCGCCGCCTTCAGCCAGTGGTGCTGCTCGAAGGTGCGCTTGCTGGCGAGCAGCCTGGTGCCGGCGAGCTCGGGCCGGCGGCTGGCATGGATCGGCGCCCCGTTCAGCGCCGCGCCGGCGCCGCTCTGCGCGGTGAAGAACTCCTCGGTCGCCGGGTTGTAGACGCAGCCGATCACCGGCGCGGCGTCCTCGACCAAAGCGACGCTGACGCAGAATTCCGGCCGCCCCCTGACGAAGGCGCGGGTGCCGTCGATCGGGTCGACCACCCAGACGCGGCGGCAGGCGAGCCGGCCCGGATCGTCCTCGGTCTCCTCGCTCAGCCAGCCGTAGTCGGGCCGCGCGCCGAGCAGCTCGCGGTGCAGCAGCCGGTCGATGGCGATGTCGGCCTCGCTGACCACGTCGCCCGGCCGCTTCTCCCAGTGGCGGAACGTGCCGGCGTAATGGCGCATGGCCAGCGCGCCGGCGTCGCGCACCGCGGTGCAGGCGAGCGCGAAGTCCTCCTCGCGCGTCGCCATTAGAGCATGGTTCCAAATAGGGGAATCATGCTCTAGGTGCCGGCGACGGTCATGCCGTCGACGCGCACGGTCGGCGCGTCGGTGCCGTACTTGAAGACCAGGTCGTCGGCCGGCGTGAGCTGGCGGAACATGTCCTTGAGGTTGCCGGCGATGGTCAGCTCCGAGACCGGATAGGCGAGCGCGCCGCGCTCGATCCAGAAGCCGGCGGCGCCGCGGCTGTAGTCGCCGTTGACGCCGTTGACGCCGAAGCCGATCAGCTCGGTGACGTAGAAGCCCTCGGCGATGTCGGCGAGCAGCGCGGCGGGCGAAAGCTTGCCGGGCTGGAGATAGAGGTTGGTCGGCGCCGGCGTCGGCGGCGAGGCGGTGCCGCGGCTGGCATGGCCGGTCGAGGCGAGGCCGAGCTGGCGCGCCGTCGCCGAATCGAGGAGCCAGGTGGTCAGCCGGCCGCCGTCGACCAGCCGCCGCTGGCGCCCGGCCACGCCCTCGCCGTCGAAGGGACGCGAGCGCAGGCCGCGCCGGCGCAGCGGGTCGTCGACGATCTCGATGCCCGGCGCGAACACCATCTCGCCCAGGCGATCCTTGAGGAACGAGGTCTTGCGCGCCACCGCCGTGCCGCTGATCGCGCCCGCGAGGTGGCCGAGCAGGCTCCCGGCGACGCGCGGGTCGAACACCACCGGCACGGCGCGGCTCACCACTTTGCGCGGGTTGAGGCGGCGCACCGCCTTCTCGCCGGCGCTGCGGCCGACCGCCGCCGGGTCGGCGAGGTCGGCGAGATGGCGCGCCGAGGAGAAATCGTAGTCGCGCTCCATGCCGGCCTCGCTCGCCGCGATCACCGACACCGAGACGCCGTGGCGTGTGCCGCTGTAGGCGCCGGCGAAGCCGTCCGAGGTGCAGAGCGCCACCGTGCTGCGGCCGAAGCCCGCCTCGGCGCCCTCGGAATTGGTCACGCCCGGCACCGCGCGGGCGGCGTCCTCGGCGGCGCGGGCGCGCGCCTCGAGCTCGGCCGGCGTCGGCTCGCTCGCGTCGGCGAGATCAAGATCGGGGATCGCGCGGGCCAGCAGGGCGCGGTCGGCGAGGCCGCAGAAGGCGTCCTCGGGCGCGGCGCGAGCCATCGCCAGCGCGCGGCCGACCAGCTCGTCGAGCGCCGCCGGCGCCGTGTCGGTGGTCGAGACGAAGGCCTGCTGCTTGCCGATCAGCACGCGCAGGCCGAGGTCGCTGCTCTCAGAGCGCTCGAGGTCCTCGGGCTCGCCCAGCCGCACGCTGGTGCCGAGCGACAGGCTTTGCAGGAAGATCGCGTCGGCGGCCTCGGCGCCGGCGCGGCGCGCCCGCGCCACCACGTCGCCGAGCCGGTCCAGCGCCCTGGCCTCGGTCGCCTTGCTGTCGATCATCGCCTGTCCCCGCACGCCCCGCCGCACCGATCCTAGATAGGCCCTGGGGCGCCGCCCGTCCACCGGCGTTCAGGCGGCGCGCGCGGCGACGAGGCCGAGCAGCCAGTCGCGGAAGGCGCGGATCTTGGGCTCCTCGGCCCGTTCGCGCAGGGCGACGATGTAGAAGCCGGCATCGGCCGGCAGCGAGATGTCGAACGGCTTGACCAGCCGCCCGGCCGCCAGGTCGGCCTCGACCGTCGCCGAGCGGCCGAGGGCGACGCCGAGGCCGTCGATCGCCGCCTGGATGGCGCTGACCTGCAGGTCGAAGCTGAGCATGCGCGCGCCGGTGAGATCGGGCCGCCCCGCCGCGGTCAGCCACATCCGCCAGTCCTCGCGGTAGCTGATCTCGTGCAGCAGGGTGTGGTGGGCGAGGTCGTCGGGCGTGCGCAAGGGGTGCGGCCCCTCGAGGAGCCGGGGGCTGCAGACCGGGAAGACGTCCTCGCTCATCAGCCAGTCGGCGCGCAGGCCCGGCCAGTCGCCCTTGCCGTAGCGCAGGCCGACATCGATGTCGTCGCGGCGGAAATCGACCAGCTGCGACGAGGTCGAGACGCGCACCTCGACCTCGGGATGCGCTTCCTGAAAGCCGGCGAGGCGCGGCACCAGCCACTTGGCGGCGAAGGAGGGCAGCGTGGTGACGGTGAGCACGCTGGCGCGGCCCGGCCGCGTCAGCTCGGCGCTGGCGCGGCGCAGGTCGTCGAAGGCGCGCCGCACCGCCGGCAGAAAGCCTTGCGCCTCGCGCGTCAGCATCACCTGGCGGGTGCCGCGCACGAACAGCTTGAGCCCGAGCTGTTCCTCGAGCCGGCGGATCTGGTGGCTGATCGCGGTCTGCGTCACGCCGAGCTCGGCCGCCGCCTTGGTGAAGCTCAGGTGCCGCGCCGCGGCCTCGAAGGCGCGCAAGCCGGTGAGCGAGGGCAGGCGGTCGGTCATGGGGCCGATGATACATGAAGGATTGTCATTGATAAGCTGAGAACTTGTCGTTTGTCGGCGGCGCTGGAGGAGCGCAGGCTATGCAGCAAATAGGCATGATGAGAGAGCGTCCGATGTCCGATCTGGCCCATGCCAGCCTGAATGGAATTCATCCGTTGAAACGTCTTGTCGGCTTCTTCGACCGGCTCGTCGAGTGGCAGCGGCGGGCGGCCGCGCGCCGCCATCTCGCCGCTTTGAGCGAGCGCGAACTCAAGGACATCGGCCTGAGCCGGCTCGATGCCTGGCGCGAGGCCGGCAAGCCGTTCTGGCGCGCCTGAAATCAGGCAGCGGCGAGGATGCCGGCTTCGCGCAGCCAGCGGTAGCTGTCCGCGATCATCTCGGTGAGCGCCGCCGGGCGGTAGCCGAGCACCGCCTGCGCCTTCAGCGAGACCGCGCGCGGATGGGCGAGGACCATCGCCGGGATGCATCCGATCCAGTCCCAGTTTCCCATCACCCA